>JAAYHZ010000235.1 GCA_012744235.1 Clostridiaceae bacterium | reverse complement strand
CCGTAATATTCCGGTTAACAAAAGATACCATGTCGCTTTCGTAATCGATACCCGACGAAAAATCCACCTTGTCAAAATAGTCGAGTATGGCTTTCCGGTTCACAACGACAAAGCCTTTGCTCGGCGTCATTTCGTTTAACCGTAAGCCGCTGGCCTTGATGGCCATGAATTCATCCCCGAACTTAACGGAGGTGTTGCCGCCTCCGCTTTGAATCAAATCCGGTTCTTTACCTACCGCAACCGATATGCGGGCTAAATCTTCAAAATGTTCGGAATACATACATTCTATCCTTCCTTACAAGGGATACGCGATGGTCGTCATGAGAGCCATTTCCGCCTGGGTGGTATCCATACGGCTGTATTGGACCACAATCTCTACGTTGCTTTCCACCAAAATAGCGTAAGGTACTCCTCTCGGGACGCCTATGCCTTCTTCGTTTCGAATTTTATCCATACGGATATGGTTCGTCCGTTCCGCTTTGCAAACGGCCTTGAAACCGCCCATCTTTTCCCGGTCCTCAAAATACAGGGTCATGGTGATTTCGGCATCCTGATCGCTCGTATTCAACACGCAAACGGCGTCATGACTGTGAAACTTTCCGCTGCTTTCTTTCGGATAATACGCATCCGGAATGAGCCAAACCTTGCTTCCAATTTTCTTATCCATCTTTTAAGCCTCCTTGTCTAAACCGGTAACTTTTAAAAATGTATCGTATGCATCATCCCAAGCTTGGGTATCGATAGGTTCCATAATTTTCGGTTCAAAAGAGCGGCGAATCAACTCTCTTGCTTGAGGAATGTCCTTTAATTCTCCCAAACAAATCAGCTGTCCTGCTATGTTCCCCGCGGAAGTGGCCTCAACCGGTCCTGCGATTACCGGTTTTCCTATGGCGGATGCGGTAAAGCGTAAGAGCAAATCGTTTTTGCTTCCTCCTCCCACCACATGAAGCTCTTCAAAGGTGACACCACGGATCTTTTCCAATGCCGTTATGGCGTATCGGTATTTCATGGCCAAGCTTTCCAAAATACAGCGGGTAATCTGTCCTCGGGTTTCGGGAATTTTCTGCCCGGTGTTTTTGCAATACTCTCGGATGCGAGAAGGCATATCGCCGGGTTCGTAGAATACACCGTCGTCCGGATCGATAAATGCCAAGAAAGCTTCCGCTTCCTCCGCCCATTTATCCAGCCGGTCGTATTGAATGGGACCTGTTTCCAATTCCCATTGGCGTTTGCTTTCTTGCAAAATCCACAATCCCATAATGTTTTTTAACAATCGAATCCTGCCGCCAAAGCCCCCCTCGTTGGTGTAGTTTAAGCGGAAGGTATGTTCATTGATCACCGGCTCCGGACATTCGGTGCCCAACAGCGACCACGTTCCGGAACTGATATACGCAAAGTCCTTTTTGGAAGACGGTACCGCCAAAACGGCGCTTGCCGTATCGTGTCCGGCGGTTGCAATGATTTTCACGTCTCGTAAGCCGGTGGCTTGGCACATGTCTTTCGTCAGTTTTCCCGCCGGGGTACCGGAAGGAACCGGATCTTTTAATAAATCGTCTCGAATGTTCAGTTTCTTTAATATGGCCTTGTCCCATTCCTTGGTTCGTGCATTGAGCAATTGAGACGTACTGGCGATAGAATATTCACAGAGCATTTCACCGGATAAGTAATAGTTGAATAAATCCGGCATAAATAACAGGGTATCGGCAAGGTCCAAAAGCTCCTTTTGGATTTTGCTTAATGCCAGCAGCTGGTACACCGTATTCAGCTTCATAAATTGAATGCCGGTGCTGTTGTAAAATTCTTCATCGCTGACGTACTTTGCCGCTTCCTCCTGCATACCGTCCGTTCTTTTATCCCTGTAGTGCACCGGATTGGCGATGAGTTGGCCGTTTTTGTCCAAAAGCCCGAAGTCCACTCCCCAAGTATCGGAGGAGGCGGAGGCCAGGTCCTGATGTCCTTCTTGATAGCACCTTATCAAGGTGTGTTTCATTTCGTTCATCAGCCTTAATATATCCCAATACAAGGTTCCGTTAAACATGACGGGATCGTTTGAGAAACGATGGATTTCGCGGAGTGAAATTTTTTCCCCGTCAAATTCCGACAAAATGGCTTTGCCGCTGCTTGCTCCAAAATCAAAAGCCAAGGATTTTAACATAACGTACCTCCTTTTTTATGCCGGTCTAAAAATTGTCGGGCATACAATCGGATTCTTTGATTCAAATCAGGATATTTTGCTATTGTTTCGGTCGAAAAAAGAGCCAAGGTCCTGTCCTGTGCGGCTGCATATTCATGTTGAATCAAAGCATAGGTGGAATACACAAGATTTTGCAGCTCGGAGCTTCTCAAGGCTTCGCATATAAAGTTCTGTCTCGGCGAGTTAATATCCTCCCCGCTAATTTCCATAAAATCGAAGGCATTACACAAAATTTTTATTCTTTGAAGCTGCAAAGGAGTGTTTCGGGAGGGCATATATGTGACGGCACGAAATCCTAACCGTTTCAGCTCTCCGAACAATTCGTTCAAGTAATCGTCTTCAAACTTCTGCGCTTTCTTATCCCCGGTTATCGAATCGTAAACGTCTCCAAGATAGGCATAAGCGGATATGGCACCGATTCGCTCGGCCAAATCGATGACGGCGGCAACGTCCGGGCATTCGTTTTCGTCCGCAGGTATATAAAATTTTTCAACCAGATCGCTTTTTAAAGCTCCCAGCAAATCGTACGGGTAATAGGGATTGTCCGGATCTTCCAAATAGGCGGTGTTTTTGCGGCTGACCGGAATTTTTAACGTGTCCGTTAAGAAACGAAGAGTATTTTTACCTCTCCCGTAAACGGAAAGGATTCTTTCGGATAGGGCAAACAATAGATGCCTTTCCGTAACGCTTCCCCCTTCACGAGCCTTCGATAAAGGAAGCACATCCTTGTCATAATCCAAAGGGCCTACATGCTTCGCCGTCAATTCATTAATTCTCTCCGTCATACGGCGGTTACGAATTTCCCGGTGTCGAGATACGGTCCGGCAGAATTGCTCCGCATCGGAAAGCCGGTCATAAGGAATACCGTGAAGGGCGATATAGGCGATATCGTCTTGGTCCGGATTGTTGATTCTCCTTCCGGAAACGGAGGTATTCTTCATACTGACCCGAAGCTCCACGCCGGAGGTTACCGGAAAATCCGCAATACGGCCGGCTTGTATAAACTCCTTTACCCCCGCAACGGAATCATGATCCATGATTCCGGCAGTACCCAGCCCGGCTCTTATGGCCATGGCAACAGCCTTTGTCGGCGAATACGGGGAAAAGGAATACCAGGTGTGAATATGATTGTTCACATCGGAAAAGGAGGTACTCGAAGAATTCAAGCTCTTGTTATCAACCAGCATCTCCAATTCTTTTAAACGAACCTCTTGATTCGGATGATTCAATTGTTCAAATAGTCGCAAATTATCCATGACCTGCTATCTCATTTCCTGTCCGCCGGTTACGTTAATGGCTTGTCCGGTCATATACGAGGACTGATCGGATGCTAAAAATACCATAACGTTGGCAACGTCTTCGTACTCACAGGATCTTTTCAAAGGGACTTGGTTTAAATATTTTTCACGAACTTGCTCTTTAGTAATGCCTTGGTTTCTTGCATATTGTTCGAACAAACTGTCTCTCCATAAAGGAGAATTTAAAAGATTTCCCGGGCAAATGGCGTTGACACGAATATTGTATTCCGCCAGCTCCAAAGCCAAGCTTTGGGTCAGGCCGATTCCACCGAACTTCGATGACGCATATGCGGAGTTTTTATAGGAACCTTTTTTCCCGGATTTACTGTTAATCTGGATAATGCAGCCGCTTCTCTGCTTGATCATGTAAGGCACTACCGCTTTTGCACTGAGAAAATAGCCGGTTAAGTTGACATCGATCATTTTCCGCCATTCCTCCGGTGTAAATTCCGTGATAGCCTTTGCAATCAAAATAGCCGCATTGGAAACTAAAATATCGATCCTTCCGAATTTTTCGACGGTCCGGTTAGCGGCTTCCTCCAGCTGTTCGAATTTCGTGACATCAGTTTTTATGGCTATGGACTCTTTTAATAACGAAGCCGTTTCCTTTACCGCATCTTCGTTGATGTCCAATACCGCCACCTTACAGCCTTCATTGCTCAAACGTTCGGCCAAATGCCTTCCTAAGCCTTGTCCTGCACCGGTCACCATTGCAACTTTGTCTTTTAACATTCTTACCCTCCAAACCAATGCTTACCGATATGGTATCACAGATACAATCAATGTAGAAGATGATTTCCATCGTTTTCATGTACTTTCGTATAAGCGGAACGTAAAACAAACGAGCAAGAGAATCTTAAAAAATCCAAACAAGGAAACATAAACAATAACATAAGCATTATTCAGCTAATTACCGCGTAATAAAGAAAGGATTCCCTTGCCGCAAACAAGTATATCAAAAAACTATGGAGAAGAAAAGCGGTTTTAAGCTGCCGTTTCCCGGAATTACAACATAATTACACGGCTTTCCGAAAAAGCCTTTCTCGTATCTTCGTCTAAAAGCAAAGGATCTTCGCAAATGAAGCAGTCCACATCCTCCAAGCTTGCGAATGTAAAGGCCAAATCCTTGTTGAATTTACCGGTATCCATAAGCAAAAACACCTTTTTCGCTTTTTGAACCACATGCTTTTTTAAAGCGCATTCGTTCATATTGGAGACCGTAAATCCGCGATCGACGGAAAACCCGGAAGCCGACATAAAGGCCAAATCGATATTGACTTGGGATAAAACATCCAAAGAGGTCGGTCCCGAACAGGACAATGTATTGGCATTTACATTTCCCCCCGGTAAAAACACCGAGATGCGAGTCTTCTTCACCAACTCCAAGGCCGTGTTCACCGCGCTGGTAATAACGGTATAGCTGTCGTCTTTTAACAAGCGGGCCAGCTGCATAATGGTGGAGCCGGCATCCAAATACACGGATCGTCCCTTTTCCACGTAAGGCAGCGCTTTTTTGGCAATGACGGCCTTCGCTTCCCTGTTTTCTCTCGCACGCATGGAGTATGCATCTTCTTCCCCTTCCGTTCGGAACTTGTCTCGACTGACGGCTCCGCCGTGGGTTCGAATCAAATAACCCTTTTCTTCCAGATATGTCAGGTCCCTTCTTAAGGTCATGACGGAATATTCGGGAAATTCTTTGCTTAACCCTTTTAATTGAATTTCACCATGCCGGTTGAGTAAGTTTAAAATTTGCTTTTGCCTGTCGTTCAGTTCAACCACCCTCTCCGGAGTATACCGGAAGAAAGGTGACATGAAAGCCACCTTTCTTATTCTTTCCTTATACCCCTTCTTTATTTCGTCTCATCAATTCCACGTCCGTAAAATTGTTGGTAGGAACGTGACCTTTTAAAGGTAATATTTTTTCGTGAATGGCATCAATAATCCAAGACGCTTGCGGGAAGAATTCTTCTTCGTACTCGTGAGCCGGCGTGATCCAGTTTCTTGCGCCTACTACTACGGGAGGAGCATCCAAGTAATCAAACGCCAATTCGCTGATGGTTTGGGCCAAGTCCTTCAAGTGGGATCCTCTGTCGCAGGCATCTCCGGCTAACAAGATGCGCCCCGTCTTCTTCACCGATTCGATGACCTTTTCATAATTGAACGGAACAAGGCTTCTTGCATCGATTAATTCGACGGAAAGTCCGTACTTGTCCTTGAGGATTTTCGCCGCATCCCATGCTCTGTAAAGAGTAGCTCCTACGGTTAATATGGTAATGTCATTTCCCTGCAATTTTACATCCGGTTCTCCGATGGGGATTTCATAATATCCTTCCGGAACACCTTCTTCTCGGAACCATTCGCCGTAATCGTAAACTCTCTGGCTTTCAAAGAATATAACCGGGTCGGTTCCGGCCAAAGCGCTGTTCATTAACCCCTTGGCATCGTAGGGGGTTACCGGGAATACCACCTTCAAGCCCGGAATATGAGCCGTAAGAGAAGTCCAGTCTTGGGAGTGCTGCGCACCGTATTTGGATCCTACGGAAATACGAAGAACAACCGGCATTTTCAACTGCCCTGCGCTCATAGCCTGCCATTTGGAAAGCTGGTTAAACACTTCGTCTCCGGCACGGCCTAAAAAGTCGCTGTACATCAATTCCACAATGGCACGGCCGCCGCACATGGCGTACCCTACCGCCGATCCTACAATGGCACCCTCGGATATGGGAGAGTTGAACAAACGATGGTAAGGCAGCGATTCCGTCAAGCCTCTATACACGGCAAAAGCGCCGCCCCAGTCGCGGTTTTCTTCCCCGTAAGCCACCAAGGTCGGATCCGTATAGAATTTATCCAAAATCGCTTCGAAAATGGCGTCGCGAACTTGAAATACCTTGTTTTTCGAAACCGGTTTTCCGTCTTGGAATCCGAAGCGTACTTTGCTTGCAATCTGCTTCACACGAGGATTTTCTTCCTTCGGAATCAACACGTCGCAGGGACGGTCTTCCATCTTCTCGATCTTTTGGTTGGAGAACATCAATTTTTCAATGGCTCTCGGATCGGCTTTTAAGTCCATATAGGGGGAGATGCCCTTGTCAACGGTGAATCGGCAAATGTCGGTTATCAATTTTTGAGTATATTCCAAAATGCCGTCAAATTCACTGTCGGGAGCCACATTGGCTTCCGCCAATTTGGTACGGTATTCGATCAAAGAATCGTGCTTCTGCCAAGCTTCGACTTCTTCCTTCGTCCGATAAGAAGAAGCGTCGGAAGGAGAATGGCCGGAGAAACGATAAGTAACAACGTCCAACAAAACGGGACCTTTTTTGGCAAGGAGCAGTTCCTTTTTACGCTTGATCGCATCGGCAACCGCCAACGGATTGTAGCCGTCCACACGTTCGGCGTGCATTTGCTCCGGATTCACCCCGGCTCCGATACGGGCTAGCATTTCGTATCCCATGGTTTCTCCCACGGTTTGTCCGCCCATGCCGTATTGGTTGTTCATGATGTTGAATATGATGGGCAAGCCTCCTTTATGCTCGCCTTCCCACAAGGTTTTGTATTGGTCCATTGCGGCAAAGCTTAAGGCTTCCCAAACCGGACCGCATCCTAAAGAAGCGTCTCCGATATTGGCGATAACGATACCGTCTTTTAGGTTCACTTTTTTGTACAAAGCCGCACCGGTGGCGATATCCGCAGAGCCTCCCACGATAGCGTTATTCGGATATATGCCGAAAGGCAGGAAGAAAGCATGCATGGATCCGCCTAAGCCTCTTGTAAAGCCGGTTTCGCGGGCAAAGATTTCCGCCATGGTTCCGTATATCAAAAAGGCAATGGCCAATTCTTTTACGGAGCCCGCGTTTTTATAGTTTAGTTCCACAACCTTCAAAACGACGCCGTCTCGATAGGTTTCCATGATATTCATTAATTCCGAATCGGAAAGCTTTTGTATCGCCGAAAGCCCTTTTGCCAGGATTTCGCCGTGGCTTCTATGGGAACCGAAGATGAAATCGTTGGTATCCAAATAGTAGGCCTGCCCTACGGCTGCGGCTTCTTGGCCGATACTCAAGTGCGCCGGACCCGGATGGTTGTATTCGATGCCGTTATACTGGCCGGTGGTTTTGATGGCGTTCATCATGGTTTCAAATTCCCGAATAATCGCCATGTCTCGGTAAATTCTCAAGAAGTCTTCTTTTGTATAGTTTTCTTTTTCCTGCTCCACGGTCTTATCGTATTGATTGACCGGGATATCGGTGAACCGAATAAAGCTCTTCGCTCTCATTTTATCGGGGTCTATATTTAAAATTTTGGTCATTTTATACACTCCTTTTTATTTAAAATTCAAAGATTCCCTCACGAATGATTTCGCTAACGGTAGGATGAGGGAATATGATTTGCTTAATATCTTCTAATCTCATTTCGCATTCGATCATAGGCGCTACGCCGTATATGATTTCGGAGGCATAGCTTCCGATCATGTGAACTCCGATTAATCTTTGGTTCTTTTTATCGACAATCAGCTTGCATATGCCGTTGCCCTGCTCTACCTCCGCAACATACCGACCGCTGTAGCGCATGGACAATACAACCGCTTCCGCGTCGATGCCTTTGTCCTTGGCGGTTTTTTCGGTTTCGCCGATTCCGGCAACCTCGGGGTTGGTATAGATAACGGAAGGCACCGCGTTGTAACGCATAACGTCATTTTTCCCTAATATATTGTTAATGCATACTTCCGCTTGGCGATAGGCTACATGGGCTAACAGCATTTCTCCCGTAACGTCTCCGCAGGCATACACGCCCGCTACGTTGGTTCTCATACGACGGTCCGTCTTTACAAATCCCCGGTTCAATTCCAAACCGATGGATTCCGCGCCTAATGCGGCCGTGTCCGCCTTTCTTCCGACGCTGACCAAAACCTTATCCGCCTTTACGCTTTCGGTTTTTCCGTCCTTTTCATACTCGACGGAATCTTGATTGATCTTCACCACTTTTGCGGACAAATGAAATACGATTCCTTTTTTTTCGTATTCCTTCATCAAAATATCGGAAATATCTTTATCCGTATTTCCGGCAATATGGTCCAGCATTTCAATGACCGTAACATTGCTTCCTGCCGACCTGTAGTACGAAGCCATTTCCAGACCGATAACCCCGCCGCCGATAACAACCAAGCTTTCCGGCACGCGTTCTAAGTCCAAAACTTCCTTCGAGGTTATGCAAAAACCGCTTTGCAATCCTTCCTTCATACCCGGTATGGGCGGTATGGCGGGAACCGAGCCCGTTGCAATCAACAGACGTTGTCCCGTATACTCTTGGTCTGCAACGGCTACAACAAATCCGTTTTCGGATCTTCCTTTAATTACGCCCGACCCGTTTACCAATTCCACGTTGTTTTGCTTAAGCTTTGCCTTTACCCCGGCGACCAGGGTGCGGACCACCTTTTCTTTACGTTTGATAACGGCGGCATGATCCAAGGTCGCATTTTCAACAGATACGCCGTACTTTTTGGCGTTCTTCGCATAATCCAAAATTTTAGCGGCATGAAGCAGGGTTTTCGAAGGGATGCATCCTTCGTTCAAGCAAACGCCTCCTACATTTGCTTTTTCAATGCATAAGGTTTTTAATCCTGCGGCACCGGCTCGCTCCGATGCCAAGTACCCTCCCGGGCCTCCTCCTATGACAATAAGATCATATATCATTCCATCATCTCCGTTTCTTTTATATCGCCATTAGCAATTCGAAGCTTTCCAAAGCTTCGCCTAGGTCCTTCAAAAACTTCGCAGCCGGCGCACCGTCCACCGCTCGGTGGTCAAAGGTCAAAGACAAACCCATGGCGGGATACAAGGAAATGCCCTTGTCGGTCATGATGGGGCGCTGCACGATGTTGCATACTCCCAAAATAGCGGTTTGGGGAGGATTGATTACCGGCGTGAAGGATTCTACGCCAAGACCGCCTAAATTGGTAACCGTAAAGGTTCCTCCTTGGAGCAAATCCGGATTGATTTTTCCGGTTCTGCAGGCTTCCGCAAGCTTCTTTGATTCTATGGCGATTTCGTTTAAGGATTTTTGATCCGCATTGAAAATCGTAGGTACCATCAAGCCTCTGTCCGTATCGACCGCCATACCCAAATGTACATGGTTAAAGTATTTCATGGACGTGCCGGTATAGTGGGCGTTTAACGCTTTATGCTTTTTGATAACTCTGGAAACGGCAAAAAGAATAATGTCGTTAAGGGTAATATTGGAAAGTCCCAACAATTCCGCTGCCGCCTTGACTTTTTGACGATAGCTTTGAATCGCCGTCGCATTAAAGGACGAATGCAAGGTGAGCTGGGCCATTTCGGACAACGATTGGTGCATGGACTTTCCGATCAGCTTCCTTATATTGCTCAAAGGCTCTTCCGTATATTCCGGTGTCGGTGTTGCGGCTTCCTTTTGCACAACCGGTGTATCTTCCTTGACGGAACCCGCCAAATCCGAAAGGGTTACTCTTCCGCCTAACCCGGTTCCCGTGTATTCGGCACCTTTTT
>JAAYHZ010000234.1 GCA_012744235.1 Clostridiaceae bacterium | reverse complement strand
CCCGCCATGAAGAAAACCGCAGGGCGTTTTAAGACGATCCCTAAGGGTGCCGCCATGAAAAATATACCCATGGAAAAGATCAAAGAAGCATTTGCGGCAAAAGGCTATGAATTTAAGGAATAAGGCAAATACAAAAAATCTTTTTGCTTATACGCCTTCTCCGTTAAAAACCGGGATAAAGCTTTCCGAAGCCGTTTCCCCTTCTTGGATAAACCCGTTCTCAACGCCAATATCGATAGCATAATCGATAAGCTCCTCGTATTCTTCTTCGGTTATCCTTCGATTAAGCTCGGGGTACGGGGTGTTCTTTACGATCGGGGTATATTGGTTCATGATGCTTAAGAATATTCGGTCCTTGTAGGTCTCGTACAGGTATTTTACAATCCTTTTGGAGTCCTCAAGATATCCCGGCAGCGTCAAATGCCTTACGATGACCCCTTTTTGCATGATGCCTCGGTCATCGAATTGTGTTTCGCTTACCTGTCGGACCATTTCCTCGACGGCCTTTGCCGCTATCGGAAAATAGTTTTTGCAATTCGAATACTTTATAGCCGGCTCCTCCGACATGTATTTGAAATCGGGCAAGTAAATATCCACATATCCTTCAAGAAGCTTGAGGGTTTCCGTTTTCTCGTATCCGCTGCAATTGTATACGACGGGCAGCGTAAGGCCTTTTCTTTTCGAAATATCCAAGGCTTCAATAATATGAAGGACATAGTGACTCGGAGTGACCAGATTGATATTGTTCGCGCCCATTTTTTGTAGCTCCAAGAAAATATCCGCAAGCCTTTCGATCGTAATGACCTTTCCTGCCGAGCCCTTCGATATTTGGCGGTTTTGGCAATACACACAACCCAAAGCGCAGCCTGTGAAAAATACCGTACCGGAGCCTTCTTCACCGGATATGCAAGGCTCCTCCCACATATGAAGTGCCGCCCTTGCCACCTTTAATTGATCGGAAGCCCTGCAATACCCTAATTTTCCCGCCGTTCTGTCTGTCCGGCATTCCCTCGGGCATAAAGTGCAATTCTTTAAAATTGAAAAATCCATCCTCCGTCCTCGTTTCATGACTTTCTTAAGATCCTACGTACCTTTGTCGGTCTTCATTGTATGAACGATTCGCTTTACAGTCAAGCAATTTCGCAAGCCAATCGTAAGGCCATGAATAAACGGTATTATTTACGATTGATACACTCTTTGTTATAATCAAAGCGAGCACGGTTACTAAAAATAGCAATTTTTAACGAATTTATTAAAGGCGGGTGATAGATATGAAAAGGCAGCTTCCGGTATTTAAAATTCAGGGTCCTTCCGATTTATTCGAGACGGCAGGCGATTTTATACCGGGTCAAGAAGAGTTTAAAGCCGACGGAATCCATTATACTTATCGAACCGATTCCGTTGTTATGACGGCCGAAATCGATGCAGACGAAAACGGGGTATACCTTCGTCGCGATACGGTCACCAACAAGTCGGATTCTCTCGTTACGCTGACCTCGATCAAATCGAAGTTCGTGCTTCCCGACGGCGATTACGAGATTTATACACAGTACAACCTTTGGCAAAAGGAAAGCGCGGGAGGGTGGCAGCCGCTGGTAACGGGTGTCTATTCAAGGGTCGACAGCGTCCGGACGGCGGTAGGCGCGGCACCCGTGATGGCCGTTTGGAATCGCCAAAGCAATCGCGGAATCGTATTCCACCTTCCGGCGACGTATTCATGGATGATGAGCGTGCAGCGGGTTGACTTGGGCGGCGGAAAATGCCAAGTGGAAATCGTCATGGGACCTCATGCAAAATCGTTTGCTTTAAAGCTTGTCCCGGCAGAAAGCTTGGAATATTCAAAAATCATCTATTATGAATTCCGTAATAAGACGGATCTTGATTGCTACAAGCTGCATCGATATATGAACAAGCGATATCCGAGACGTTCCTTGCCGGTTCTATACAACACGTGGCTCGCAACGTTTGACCGATTTACATACGATACTCTCCTTGAACAGGCGATTTTAGCATCGCAGATCGGCGTCGAATATTTCATTGTGGATGCAGGCTGGTACGGAGAGGTAGGAAGATGGTGGGCATGCGTCGGAGATTGGAAAGAAAACCAAAACGGAGCCTTTGCAGGGCGCATGAAGGAATTCTCCGAAAAGGTCCACGAAATGGGCATGAAGTTCGGGCTTTGGTTTGAGATCGAAAGAGCCGTAGCGGATTCCGAATCGGTAAAGCTTCACCCCGATTACTATATCCCCTACCGCGGCCAATACTTCGTGAATTTCGCCAATCCGAAGGCAACGAACTATATATTGGACCTTCTTGACGACAGGATCCGGCGCTATTCCATTGATTACATCAAGTTCGATTTTAACGCGAATATTTTTGACGATACCGATTCTCAAGCATTTATCGGGTATTATAAAGGCTATATCGAATTTATCCGTGAACTGAAAAAACGTCACCCCGATCTTTATCTTACGAATTGTGCCTCCGGCGGTATGCGAATGGAGCTTGCCAACGGGCTTCTTTTTGACAGCTTCTGGCTTTCCGATAACCAATGTGCGTACGAAGGAATACGCATTTTCCGAGATACCCTGCTGAGGATGCCCCCTCAATGGATCGAAAAATGGGCGGTTATACGTTCCCTTACGGATTTCACTCCCCATTACGGAGGCGGTACAACCGAAAAAATTCTGACAACCCACGATGCCGTATGGGACCGTATCGGCAGCGTAAGACCCTCGTGGCTGACCGGTTTTTTGAGCGCAAGTCCTTTGGGAATCAGCTGCGATCTGACAAAGCTCTCCCCTGCCGCTCTAGAATTATTTAAAAATCATATCGCTCGATACAAGAACGAAAGAGCGTTTTACATGAATGCGGAATGTCGAATCCTATCGGACACCGATACGATAACTTCCTTTCAATTCGCCGATTCCGATTTATCGGTGCTGAAAATTCTCACCTTCATCCGGTATTCGACTCAAGAATATACGGTATTGTATCCGGTTACGGATCCCGGCAAGACCTATGTGCTGAACGGAGAAAAAATAAGCGGGGTGGACTTGGATAAATACGGAATCAAATTGAACACGTACGAAAGCATGAAGTGCGAGTTGACGGAGCTTCATGCGGAGGATTAATGTTTCTTTGATTGAAAAGCAACGAAAAAGCCGGAAAAGAATGAACATCATCATTTTTTTCCGGCTTTTTCTAGAAACTTCTCTATTTAAAGCATACCTCGCTTATTCATAGACTTATTCGTTATCCGCGATCACACCGGGTAAAGGAATGTTGCCCAGTGAAATCAGAGGAATCCCCTTGTAATGAGTACGTTCCTCCCCTTCTGTCAATACACATGCAATCACGGAGATTTCAAAACCGATTTCTTTTGCCATGCTCATGGCCGCATCCACGGTACCACCGGTTGACACCACGTCATCGACGAAGCAAAGCTTTTTGCCTTGGAACCGTTCGTATTTTTCTTTGCCGACCCACAGCTCTTGCTTCCCTTGGGTTGTGATGGATTCGTATACCACATGCTTGGGATCCTTCATAAAGGATTTACGGGATTTGCGCAGTTCAAGATAAGAATCCATATCGCGAGCCAGCTCTTGGCAAAGACCCGAGGATTTGGTTTGTACCGTAACAAAGCCGTCGTACTCATAATCCGCCAGCTTTTTGGTTAACGCCTTTGCAGCATGCCTGTTCCATTTTGTCTCACCGGTCATATCAAAGGAATAAATATAAAAACCGTTGCCTATCTCCACCAAAGGCAAATCGATTACAAGTTCATCGTCTATGTGTACCTTCCAGACAGAAGGCCATTTTGAATTTTGCATATTTTTCATTCCTTCCTTAAGATTCATTGCATGCTTCCTATTATACCAGACCGACGTACATACCGAAATAGCGAACCAAAATACCGACCACCATGCCAATGAAGGGGTTTTTAGACCAAGCCGTTACGCCAAGGGCAATGTAACCGCTCATGGGGTTGTCGGAGTTTGCTACTGCGCTCAGATTCGGAGCAAAGGTGAGAGCAAAACCGATTACAAGCAAGAAACCGGCGATGCTTTGGCTGGGCAAATATTTACCTAACCGTCCGATTACTCCTAATAAAATCAAAATACCCATGGCAAACATGAAGACGATACCGCAGGCAACAGGCCACGGAGCACCGGCAGTTCCGGATATGATCGCTTCAATGGGCGGGCCTCCAAACAAAGCGCTGGGGAAATCGGCCAAAGAATTGATGGCGGAAAGATAGTCAAAGTTTTGTGTGGTACCGGCGATGCTTGCGGTAATACCGCCAAAAGAAATGTTGGCACCGATGTTGAGCATAACCAAGCTTAAAGCGCCTAAAATAACCGTTGCATTGATTCTCGGTTTGATAATTTTAAAGTCGCTCCAGTACTCTTTTTTCCAAAAACGCCATTCGCTGCTCATCTCCAGAAATTCCCGTCCTTCTTCAACGGAAGCGGATACATCGACTCTGCGTTTTTGCAAAAACAAAAAGTCGGCGGTAGACACGACAACCGAGATAAAGATCGTCCAAACGACCTTGTTGGGGTTGTTAAAGAAAATGGCATAGGTCGCAATCGCCGCAACAATCGAAACGAGCGTAACGCGTCTTTCCTGATTGAACATGTCCAACGAAACACCGGCTAAAATCAGACCTACACCGCTCATCATACCGGACACGATCGCTACACCTGCAAAATCCGAGATTTTATTGACCCCACCGAAACCGGCAATAACAATCATTAACACCGCGGCAAGAAGAATCGAACTTACATTATCTCTAACATTCTTCTTAACGCTGGCTACGGTAATGGTTTCCGCTTGAGCGGAAATCGGTGTTACCGAACCGGTAAGCAGGTTCCCAATCCCTCCGATTAAAAAGGCGAAACCGGCAGGCTTTAAAGCAAAGCCTCGAGCCTGAGCATAAAGCAGCTGAGGTACGCCGTTAATGATTACAGCCACGACCGCCAGTATAAACGGTACAAGATTACTCCAATCCATGCATTTTTTCCTCCTTGCATTAACTTAATGCCAATAATATAGCATTATACAACATAATAAACAAAGCAGTTATACTAATGTGGTTTATAAGTAAGAATAATAACTTCATCATATCATAAGACTATAGTAATGAATCAAGGATTAAGTCTATATAATGGTGTAAAAAGAAGTTGAGCCAAAGCTCAT
>JAAYHZ010000233.1 GCA_012744235.1 Clostridiaceae bacterium | reverse complement strand
TGGATCCTTCCTTCGGATATGCAAAGGCCAAGTCCTCGTTCATTTCCATGGCCAGTATAGCCTCTCCGGACCATACCACGGCAAGAGCCGCTTCTTCATTTGCCATTTTATCTCGCGCTTCGTCTACGATATAGGCGAGAACCAATGGTTTTTGCTCGATTAAAGAATTTTTAGCTTCGTCCACTTCTTTTGTATTGGTGGTGTTCATGGAGTAGCCCAAACGCTTTAATGCGACGCCTAAAGAATCTCTTTGGCTGTCTACCATTAAGATTTTCTTTTCATATTTTTTGTCCCATAAAATATTCCAACTGTCCACCGGTTCCTGAACCATTTTCTTGTTGTACAAAATACCTACCGTACCCCATAAATAGGGAACCGAGTATTGGTTGCCCGGGTCGTACTCCGGATCTTTGAATATATCATTGATAAGAGCGAAGTTGGGAATATTGTTTAAATCGATTTTTTGCACCAAGCCTTCTTGCACCATACGATCGAGCATATAATCCGACGGGAAAATGACGTCGTATTTGGCGGAACCGGACTTAAGTTTTACGTACATATCTTCGTTGGTGGTGTAGGTTTGGTACCTCACCTTGATACCGGTTTCCTTTTCGAACATCTTGATGACTTCCATGTCCATGTAATCTCCCCAGTTATAGACGTACAAGGTATTCTCGTCGTCACATCCGGGAAGCAGCATGACGGATATCATAATTAAAGCTAAAAACAGAACGCCGACTTTTTTTGTCATTTAAATCTCCCTCCTAACTTTCTTTTCTAAATGATTATTGGATGCCGACTTTTTATTTATAACGAATAACAGTATCATAACCACGGCAAACATCAATGTAGACAAGGCATTGATCTTCGGATTGATTCCTCTTCTTGCCATGGAGTAGATAATGATCGACAGATTGTTTACTCCGGGGCCGGTAGTGAAAAAGCTGATCACGAAATCGTCCAAGGACAAGGTAAAAGCCAACAAAAAACCGGTGATAATCCCATGACGTATTTCCGGTATGACTACTTTTAATATGGAAGTCAAAGGACTTGCCCCTAAGTCCATTGCCGCCTCGTAAACGTGGACGTCCATTTGGTACAGTTTCGGCAATACCGAAAATATGACATACGGGATGTTGAAGGTAATATGGGCGATCAGCAGCGTGAAAAAGCCTTGGTTGATGCCTAAAAACACAAACAACAGCATGAGGGACACCCCGGTAACGATATCGGCATTGATGACCGGTATGTAGGATATGTTTCGGACCAAATTGAAGCTGAGCTTTTTGTATCCGAAAATTCCGATGGCTGCAAATGTTCCGATTATCGTGGCGATGACGGACGAGAGCAAAGCGATGGTGATGGTGTAATACAAGGCTTGTAAGATCATTCTGTCTTGAAACAGCTCGATATACCAACGAAAAGTAAAGCCGCTCCATGTAGCCCGGGATCTCGAGTCGTTGAAGCTGTATACCATCAACACCACAATGGGTGCATACAGAAAGAGTATGATCAGCCAAATATACAGTTTTTTCAATACTTTACTCATAGTATGCTCTCCTTTCCGTCCTTGTTATTCATGTTGGTAAAGAACATGCTGATAATAACCAATACGAGCAATACGAAGGACAAGGCCGAACCGAATCCCCAATTGCTTGTCAGCAGGAACTGTTGCTCGATAATATTACCGATTAACGGGAATTGGCCTCCTCCTAACAAACGGGAAATAACGAAGGTGGAAACCGACGGCATGAAAACCATGGTAATACCGCTTATCACTCCGGGAAGGCTTAAAGGAACAATCACCTTGAGCAAAACCTGAATGTTGTTCGCACCTAAATCTTGGGCGGCCCGTATAACGCTTTCGTCGATTTTTACGATGACCGAGTAAACGGGTAGAACCATAAAGGGCAAAAAGTTATATACCGTACCCAATATGACGGCGCCCTCGTTGTACAAGAATTGTACCTTCGAAATACCGAGCAGCTCCAGCGCCTGGTTAATAATGCCGTTGTTCTCCAATAAGGTCAGCCATGCATAAGTCCTTAACAGAAAGTTCATCCACATGGGAATAACGAACAGCAGCAAATAGGTGGAGGAGTTGGGAAAATCCTTGGATGCGAGGAAAAGTGCTACCGGGTATCCTAAGGCCAAGCAAATCAATGTGGCGATAAAAGCAATTTTAAAAGACCGTAAAAAAACCTTTAAATACAGCGGATCAAATATCTGTTTAAAATGATTCGCTGTAAATACAAGGCCTTGGTCGGTTCTTTCGGTTACAGCGTAGAATAGAATCAGCAGCAGCGGGACGGTGATGAAGATAACCATCCACACCAAGTAAGGGAGAGAGAACCACCTTTTCATGGCACCACCACCTTTTTCATAATGTGAATGTTTTCCGGATCTACGCTCATACCGATCGTATCGCCTTCGTATTGACGGTCGGTATTTTGTATAAGCCATATAAATCCGTCCGGAGATTCTACCGTTATATCGTAATGCACCCCTTTAAACACGACGGACAAAACTTTCCCTGTCCACTGCGCATCGGATAGCTTCACGATATCGATGTCTTCCGGTCGAATCACCACATCAATAGGCTCGTTCGGCTCAAATCCCGTATCGATACAGGGAATGTCTTTATTGCAGAAACGGACCAATTTATCTTTAACCATGGTTCCGTCTAATATATTGCTTTCTCCGATAAAATCCGCTACAAATGCGTTTTTCGGTTCGTTGTATATGGAAACCGGATCGCCAATCTGTTGAACGATACCGTCTTTTAAAATAACGATGCTGTCGGACATGCTGAGGGCTTCTTCTTGGTCATGGGTTACGTACACAAAGGTGATACCCAGCTTTTCCTGCATTTTTTTCAATTCAATTTGCATTTCCTTGCGCATTTTCAGGTCCAAGGCGCCAAGGGGTTCGTCCAACAATAAAACATCGGGACGATTGACCAACGCTCTGGCAATGGCGACTCTTTGCTGTTGGCCGCCGCTTAAGGACTCCACCTGCCGTTCTTCAAAGCCGTGCAGGTTTACCAAGGCCAGCATTTCCGTAACTCTTTCCTTTATTTCATTTTTCGGTGTTTTGGAAATCTTCAATCCGAAAGCAACGTTGTCAAAAACATTCAAATGGGTAAATAAAGCGTACTTTTGAAAGACCGTATTTACCTTTCTCTTGTGCGGAGGAAGATCGTTGATCCTTTGTCCTTGAAATATGACGTCTCCTTTGGTTGGCGTCTCAAAGCCGCCTATAATCCGCAGGGTTGTGGTCTTGCCGCATCCGCTGGGGCCAAGTAATGTTAAGAATTCATTTTTTTTGATGCTCAAATTAAGGTTATCCAACGCTACAAAGCCGTCTTCAAAGATTTTGGTAACGTTCTTCAGTTCAATAATGTAATCCGACATTACTTTCTCTATCCTTTCGTATCATTATTAAAAATTAGGTGGCGATGAAATCCATAATATCTTTGCGGGGCGTTTTCCCGAATTGCTGATGTAGTGGGGTAAAGAGGCATCGTAGTAAAACGAGTTCCCTTTTCGGGCTTTGTGTACCGTCGAACCCAAATGGATGTCGACGGTTCCATCCAATACATAACCGAATTCTTCCCCGCTATGAGGTTCATCCTTTTTGGAGACACCTCCCGGTTGTAAAATCATGATGATCGGTTCCATGGTGTACTTCTTGCAATTCGGTACCAACCATTTCACCAGGCTTTTGTTTTCTTCGTTTTCATTTTCGAACATGTCATTGGCGGTAAACACGACTTGATAATCCTCGTCTTGACTGAAGAACTCTTTCAAATCCGTACCTAAACACTGCAACAGATCCATTAAAGTGGCGATGGAAGGAGAAGCTATGTTTTTCTCAAGCTGAGATATGTAGCCTTTTGACAGTTCGCTCCGATCGGCAAGCTCTTGCTGGGTCAAATTATTCAGTTGTCTTAACCTTTTAATCTTTTTCCCTATATTCATGGTTTCTCTTCTTGCTTTTTACATTTTAAAAATTTATTTTAATTAAACTCTTTGTTTAGTTATACTAAACAAAGCGAATTCATTATAGCACAATCTTTTGTGATGTCAATAAAATTTGAATTATTTATTGCACTTTTTTCAATACAAAACGGTTGTAAAAAACATAAATTCCTTAATAAAAATATCGTAATAGGACAAAGAACCTTACGAAGGTATGGTAT
>JAAYHZ010000232.1 GCA_012744235.1 Clostridiaceae bacterium | reverse complement strand
TCGCAATTGAATACCATAAATTGGATTTTATTATGTCATTAGTGTAATTTTACGAGCGTAAGAATGATCTTTTTGCAGTAGAATCAACTATTAATAAGTAGTATTTTCTATCTTTTATCTATCTAATTAAAAACAATTATATCAAAAATTTAATATTAATGTCCATATTATGGAGTTGTATACATAGAAAACTTATGTGGCAAATTAGGGAAAATGAACAAGGTTTTCGGATTATAAAAAGCGATCTTGAAACCTGTCCCGTTTTTGTTACACTGAAACAAAGGATAGAATGACATTTTCTTGCAAGATTCATTGCATCGCTGATTTTAAGACTCTTGGTAAAATGTTTTAAAAAGGATTATACGCCCAAACAGATTATTAAGTCTTTGAGATAATATCAGGCTTGCTTAGTTAAAGATAATTCCTTCTAAAGGATATCGGTGATGCCTTGAATTTTGTACTTAATCGACGTTTTCTAAAACCCGGTGCAATACGTCTTATTGTCGGTACTAAAAGATAACTAAGAAAAATATACAACAATGTTTTGAAATCAAAAAATCTTTGTAATCCGCATTTCTAAAGGATTATAAAGGTTTTTATATTCCGTAACTGTTAAAGTCAAGATATCATAGATGCGTGCGGGTTCAAGAGGATTTTAAAAGCGGGGAAAAACCATGTGTTCCCGAGCATATAGTTAAATTTTCGTCAAATAATTTAAGAAATCTTGCTTATTATGCGTTGACTTGATATATAATATGGTTGTATGATTAATTCTAGGTTTTGGTTTATCCTTTGCTGATTCCGGCTTTGGATGTTGGAAAAGGATGATAACTGAAATCCTTTTTCATTTTATTATTTATTTTTATATAGTATATCCGGTTTATTTGAATGGATGGGTAGGTGTAACATGGAAGAGTTAAAGAAAAGAATCTTGGAAGATGCCCGCATCTATGACGGCAGTGTTTTAAAGGTGGACAGTTTTCTAAACCACCAATTGGATATCCGACTGCTTGATGCCATGGGACGGGAGTTCAAAAAAAGATTTGCCGACACCCACGTGACCAAAATTCTAACCGTCGAGGCCTCCGGAATATCTCTAGCCTGCATGACCGCCGTATACTTTAATGTTCCGGTCATATTCGCCAAAAAAAGCAGTTCGTTGACTATGGACGAGGATACGTACAACAGCAGAGCTTATTCTTACACCCGATCCGTCGATTATACCATGAAGGTTTCTAAACGCTATATAAAAGCGGAGGATTCTATCTTGATCATTGATGATTTTCTAGCCAACGGGGAAGCGGCTATGGGATTGATCGAAATAGCCGAGCAAGCCGGTGCCCAAGTCGTCGGTATCGGTGCCGCCATAGAAAAGGGATTTCAAAAGGGCGGTAAGATGCTGCGTGAAAAGGGCTACCGAGTGGAATCTCTCGTCATTGTAAAATCCATGGAGAACGGGAACATCCTATTTGAGGAATAGCATATTCTTCAAGATCTTCTTGATTATATGGCTGCTTTATCAAAGTGTTGCCGTTATCTAGGTTTACATATAATTTTATTTCTAAAAGATGCAAACTATAGGAGCATTCCTGTAGTGAAATAAAATGAACTTTGAAAAAGAAGATGCCGTACTGTAGAATTTGAAATGTGAGTTGCACAACATGTAACCACAAATCAAAATCAACAGGAG
>JAAYHZ010000231.1 GCA_012744235.1 Clostridiaceae bacterium | reverse complement strand
GAATACAGCTTTTCGCATTACAAAAATATTGCCGAAAGGCTTCATGCCGCAGGGAAAACGGTATCCTCTCATTTGGACGGCCGATTGAACGGAATATTAGGACTTGTGGCAAAAACCGGCGTGGATGTGGCCGATGCATGTACTCCCGCTCCTTGCGGCGATTTGACCCTTTACAGATGAGGATGCAAGCGGGAGAGAATCTTGTTCTTTTCGGGGGTGTATCTCCCGAAAAGCGGCTGCCGCAGACGCGGGAAAAGGAATTCATTGCGCATGTAAGAGAATGGCCGGATCTTAGGAAAACGAGCCCGAGGTCGGTGCAATCGGCAGGAGATCAGGTTCCGCCGGGAACGGAGCGGAAACGTATCAAATTACCTTGTGGAGGAATACGGAGGATACCCGGCAGACCAAGTCCGTACCGACGGATAAAACTTGATTATTCATGTCGAACTTGATATAATTTATAATAATTATTCACTTCGAAATCAATAATGGTTTAAAAAAATATAAAGAGGTGCGTATTATGGTTAAAAAAGCGTCGGATTTTCGATACAATACCGGAGCAACTCGTGTACCCTGGGCTGCAGTAGGTGAGAATTACAATGCACAGGACTTGATGGCTGTTATTCGCTTCCTTGCGCAAGGCGAGGGAGAAGAATATGAAAAAATCCTCGGCAAGATTGCCGAGGAAGTGGAAAAACTCACCCAAGTATCTTCTCCTCCGGGAAAATTGTCTTTAGGAACACAGGTAGAAAAAGCGGAAGAAATGGTAGACAAATATCTTGGATCAAAAGGCAGCTTGTTTGTGACCAACTGTACCGAAGGATTTGAGATTGCATTCAAGTATGCAAATCTTAAACCCGGAGACGAAGTGATTGTTCCCGCCATTACCTTTATCGCAACCATGGCTTATCCTTTGGAAGTAGGAGCGAAAGTCGTATTTGCCGATGTGGATCCGAGAACATTGAATATGGATCCTGCCGATGTGGCTCGCAAAATCACTCCGAGAACGAAAATGATTGTACCGGTTCATTTGGGCGGTTATCCCGTGGATATGGATCCTATTTTGGAATTGGCGAAAAAGCATGACATTACGGTTCTCGAAGATGCCGCTCATGCATTCGGAGCCGAATACAAGGGCAAGAAGGTCGGTACCATCGGAGACTTTACCGCATTCAGCCTCCACGAAGTTAAAAATATTACCTCCTTCGGAGAAGGCGGTATACTGACCACCAATATCGAAGAATTCCGCGATGAATTGAAGCGTGCTCGTTTCTTAGGCGCGGACTTTTCAAGAAAGATTAAGAATTGGCTGTATGACGTAAGAGCGATTAAAGGAAAATACGGTCCTTTCGTAGCGGGCAACTGCTCCACCACGGAAATTCAGGCTTTGGGTCTGCAGCTTCAAATCGCTCGTAACGATAAGATTATGGAAGAACGCAGAAAAGCCGCCGAATACTTGAACAAGCGCTTTGCCGAAAATCCGGCGATTATTCCGCAAGATTTGGGTAATGATGAGATCAAACCTTCTTTCCACCTCTATCTGCTGCAAATCGATCCGGACAAAGCCGGCGGAGACGTTCAAGTGTTGAAGCAGAAGCTGTCCGAAAAGAGCGTTACGAATATTCCGCACTTCGGACCCTTGTACTACTTTGACATCGTCCGTGAATTGGGCTACGACCAAGCGGCCATTGCGGAAACCTGCCCCGTTACCGAAGAAGTATTCAACAGACGCTTTACTCACTTGCCGCTGTACGGCTTAAACGAAGACCAATTGGTATATATGGCCGATGCGGTACTGGAAGCGGTTGACGAAATGCAAAAGGGCAAATAATATTCGAGCTTAATAAACGGTTGTATGGTATGAATAAAGGGACGGTTCTCGCCGTCCTTTTCGTTTTTCCTTTGGTTGTGCCCTCGTACTTGTATGTGATATAATCCCTTTAGTAAAATCCCTTTTCAGTAGGTGTGAAATGAATAAATATTTTTTTAAAACGGCGGCAAGAGTGTTTGTTGACTATATAACCACGGTTTTTCTCTTTTGCGCTTTCTTGATTTCGGTATTGTTGATCGCCACTCCGGAAACGGCTCGGCCTTGGCTTATCGGCTACAGCTTGGTATGGTTTATCATGATGATGATGATGATATATTCAAGAATGAAGCAGGTTGCCCAAAAAGAAGTGATTCCCCAATACGATTTGCACCCGTACCCGTATAAAGGATTCGTTTACGGATTGTTTGCCATGATACCGAATCTTTTGGTTGCTCTGTTAAATAGCATCGTAATTTTTCCGAAAGACATTTTCAACGCCCGAAAGCTGTTGGTTGTCAAATTGATCTTCGGCCCCTTGCATGCGTTTGTGGAAATGACCGGAGACACGCCCTTATCCTTCTTCTTGGTTTGTCTAATCGTCCCTATAATCGCAGGAGCAGGGTATTTGATGGGCTATTACGGAATCTATCCGATGGCACGCTTCTTGGGTAAAAAAGAATAGTTCGTACTAGAAAGGGCTTAGCAAATGATCGACTTTTTAATAAATGAATACTACCGAATTTGCGAAAAAGCTTACCAAGATCATCCTGATACGGATTTTGATACGCGGGAATTCGATGAAATTCTTATGCAATGTCAAAAGGAATGGGCCAAGCTGCCCCTTTCCGAAGACAAAGGAACCGTTCGGGATTTTTTAAACACCCTTGATTTTCAAGAAATAATCAAGGTTTATGAAAGCTTTTGCAAAGGAGATTTCGATATTCCCTTAGCGGTATTGGAATCGATGAGCCGTTTTGATCTGCAGGCAAGCGAATATTTGGCAAGCCATGCCTTCGAGATGATGGAGCGAAAGGGCAATCCCGACGTGCACTTAAGCATACAGGCGGCAAAAGCGTTAGGAAGATTGAAAAGAACGGAGTATATCCCATCCTTGATTTCATACATTGAAAAGCTTCCTCCGGAAGAAGATTTGTTTATCGAAAGCGCAACGGAAGGGCTGCTGGAGATGGGACAGCCTGCCGTCATGCCCATGACGGAGTGCATAAACAAGGCGGAGGAGATCAACAACAACATGGAATACATGCTCCAAGCCTTGTCCCAATTAGGCAAGGTCGAAAAAAATCCGGAGGTTTTCAACTGCTTAAAATCCGCTTTTTTAAGAATGAAAAACAAGGATATCGGAGCCTTGTGTATAGCGGAATTTAACGACAGGCGGGGAATTGCTTTTCTTTTCGGCTATCTGAACAGGCATAAGGCCGAGCTTTCCCGAGAAACCTATTATGAAATTCTGCACTGTATAAAAGCTTTGGGAGGACAAGTGGACCTTTTCTGAAAACTTATGCATGAACCGACCGACGGTTGAATAGACTAGTACAAAGATTGGATGGGTTGGTGATTGCATGTTTATTGTTATCAGAAAACATAATATTGTATTGGTACTTCTTGTTTTGCTGCTGGCCGTATCGATTTACGGATTAACCTATGCATCCGAGCAGGCGTCCCCCGTTTCGAACATCTCTTACAGGCCGATTAAGATCATGCTGGACCCCGGCCACGGCGGAGAAGACCCGGGGGCGGTAAGCGATTATTCCGGAATCAAAGAAAAAGATCTGAATTTGGATATCGCTTTCAAATTGAAAGCGCTGTTGGAGGATCAGGGCTATGAAGTCCTCATGACAAGAGACAGCGATGTGTTAAAGTATCCTGACGGTACTCCCGGCTATACCGCTAAAAGAAGAGAAGATTTGAATAATCGAAGAAAAATGATGGATGAATCCGACGCAGACATCATCGTCAGCCTTCATATGAATAAGTTCGATCAAACGAAATATTACGG
>JAAYHZ010000230.1 GCA_012744235.1 Clostridiaceae bacterium | reverse complement strand
GTGCTATCAACCCCCGTAACGGACTTTCACCGTCAAGGTCGCGCGCATGCCGCGCGCACATAAATAGGGGATGAGAAATGAATTTTTCTCATCCCCTAAATTTTTAGGCATTTAAGCTCCGATAATCTCCCGGAACACGACCTGTCAGCCTTTTAAACGTTCGGTGAAAATAAGATATATCGGAAAAACCGCATTCTTTGCAGATGTCGTACTGGATACGATCCGTTGTTGCAAGTAATTCTCGCGCCTTTAGTACACGCAGATACAACAGATAATCTACAAAGGTTTTTCCCGTGATTTGCTTAAATATATGCGAAAAGGAGCGCACGGACATCATCGCAATTTTCGCTACGTCTTCCAAATAGATTTTTTGGTTGTAATTTGCATGAATAAAGTCCAGAGCATTTTGTATGGATTCTCGATACTCCACAAACATTTGATTGCGCTCGAATGAATATTTCTCATTGTATTCTTTTAGAATCAAAGCAAGAAGTTTGATAATGTTCGCTCTGATGAACATGGAAGAAAACAAATCTCGTTTATAATATGCCTGATGTAATTCCTCAAATACGGCTTCAATTTCTTTGGCGGCATCTCCGGTAAAGTAGTGATAGGGCTCCATGAGATCTGCTTTTATGAGCAACGGTTCGATATATACAAGGTTAAATAAAGATGTATGCTGTTCCGAATTGGATGTATCGTTGATAAAGCTATCGGAAAACTCACAGCGATACAATGCGGAATCTTCCGACAAGCTGGTATCGAGGTAATGTGCACAAAATTGCGGTACTACTAATAGTGAGCCTTTCCCGAGAATAAACTCACGATTTTCAAACACATGCCGATAAGTTCCGGATATTACATACCACATCTGAATGTAGTCATGGCAATGTATAGCATCTACAGCTTTTGATTTGTCGATGGATGTACGGAAATTGCTGATGTCGTTTCGAAAGCCTTGAACTATTCTTGCCGTATAACTCCGATTGGAAGCTACACTTAAGGTTTTAAAAGGAAGCGACATATAGAAGAGTACTCCTTTCATAAATCACAACATCTAGGCATCTCTATTATAATAATTCCGGTCAGTCAATACAATTATCTCTATATAAAATGCAAAATAATTCAAATATTCATTTTTATTAACCGTGAAAATTTTCGGGTCTTTTAGAACGAAGATATGAATTGCCAAATAATTCAACCGCAAATGCTTAACAGTAGAACATTCTCATATTATGATAAAATTATAAATACAACATATACATTAATGCTATGAATGAGAGGGACAAGGAGTACAGTGGATATCATTTGTTTTGACTCGAATGTAGGTATTGGAAAACAGGGATTAAAAAACCCGAAAGAAATATGGAAAACCGAAGACATTTTATCCGTAATGGAGCAATGCGGCGTTTCGGCTTCTCTTGTTTACAGTCGTTATTCAAAAGATTATGCACCGAAATACGGTAATGAAGATCTGGCGAAAGAATTAGAGAAAAGCGGGCGCCTTTTTGGTTGTTACACAATATTACCGAGCTTGTGCGGAGATTTTTTAAATCCGGAAGAGACGATGCAAGATATCAAAGAAAAGAAGATGGTAGCTGCCAAAATTTTTCCTCGCTCGCATCGGTACTTTCCCGATGAAAGGACTATGGGTGAATATTACCGAGCATTGGCACAAGAGAATATTCCTCTTTTGGCGGATTGTTCGGAATTGAATATCTCCCAATTGGAAAGTGTTCTTGAGAATCACCCGGATTTGAATATCGTATACCAAGGCGTAAGATGGGACGAAGAACGAATGATATTCCCTTTGATGCGTGAATTCAAAAATTTATACTTGGACTTTTCGGTTTTGCAATCCAATTATGTAGTTGAACGTATGGTGGAATCATTCGGTGCCGACCGTTTTGTTT
>JAAYHZ010000229.1 GCA_012744235.1 Clostridiaceae bacterium | reverse complement strand
TGGGGAAAAGCGCCATCGCCAAGATGTGCAACTTGTTTACCCTAGCGGATCCGGATTTCATCGAAAAAATGTACAACCGAGTTCCGAAGCTGTACGACGCTTATCGATTCCATATCGATTTGCGCTGCGTGAACAAATACTACCCGATATTAGGGGACGTCAGCTATTTCGGCTCCGGGGTAAGTGCATATCCCGCCAGCGGAGGGCTGGAAAATTTAATGCTGTATAAGCTCTACGAGCTTACCGGAGACGAAGATCTTATCCGCGTCATCTGGATTAACAACGGCTACCAGTCAAGAGGCGCCTTCAGCAACTTTGTAACATTAGACAATCTATCGGAAAAAATGAAGGTCGTGGAAACCATCGGAAAAGCGAATCCGAAAATCGAATTGGGAAGCGTAAGAAAGGACGAGTACCAAATCGCCGTATTACGAACCGGAGAGCATCCGGATGCGACGGAGGTATGGATCAACTTCGGTACCAACAAAATATCTCACAGCCACGGCGACGGTATGAACATCGGCATCTATTACCAAGACGCGGATCTGATGCCGGACAACGGGTATCCCAACGTCAGCTACGGCGGAGGATGGAGCTCCGACGTGGTGAGTTGGTTCACGGGAACCGCATCGCACAACGTTATAGCCTTTAACAACCAAAGGCAATCGAGAGCAAACGGAACTTGCACCTTATGGTCAATCGGCGATGTATTTAAAGTATTCCGAGCCAATGCTCCGGGCATGTTCTCGGGTGTACAAAAATACGAAAGGACCTTGGCTTTGGTAGATATTAACATGAAAAATACATATCTTTTGGATGTGTTCCGTGTCGGAAACGGGCCTGCCGGCTCTTACGAAAAATACAATCGAAGCAACATCGCCAATTTCAGTACGGAAGGCTTGACCCTTGAAGAGACGGAGCGTACATATCCTAAAGCCGTATACATGAGCAATTTCCAAAAGAGCGTGGAAACCGACGAGGTTTGGGTAGCCGATTGGGCATTGACCAACTACTTCAACGTATTTAGTTATGCTTATGCACTCCATTTAAAGATGACGGATTTGACTCGTGATGAAAACGTTTATATTTGCGATACTTGGCTTCCTCCTTCCATGGAACTGAAATCCCGGGGGCACGAAGGCTTCCAACTGCCTACCGTTATTACCGAACGAACCGTAGAAGCAGGAGAAGTCGCTACCTTCGTATCCATATTGGAGCCTTTCTCCAGAGAATCCAAGATCCTGTCCGCAAAACGGCTAGGGTGTGTCTCCGTAGCGGACAATACCGATCATGATGAAAATGCGGCGGTGCTTGTGGAAACAACCAATCAAAGAAAGGATATCATCGTCCTTTTGGACGGAGATTTGGACCAAGAGCTTTTGGACGTTATCATCGATACCGAGATCGGGCAAATTGAAACCAATTGCCAATCCTTGCTCATCCGCTTGGACCAAGAAGGAAAAATCCTTATGATCCGAGCATCCCGAGGGGATTATGTCCGTATCAAGGGCGAAATGTATGCGGTAAGCAATACCGACGAAGTGACCGAATACGACTTTGACGTATAGACATAAAGCAGGTAAGGAGAAGAAAGATGAAAGGAAAAATCGTAAGAACCTTATGCTTTTTGCTCGTATTTGTGCTTCTTGTTACCGGAGCGGCATGTACACAAAGCGGCGAGGAGGAACCGAAAGAAACCGAGCAAACGACGGAGCGGGAAACGACAACCCCTGTTATGACAACAACGGAGAAGCAGACCGAGAACCAAAAGCCTGTTGTGCCCGAGGAACCGACGATACCGATATCCTCCGTCTTTTATTCCGAAAGAATATTGGATACCATAAGGCGAAACTCCACGGAGCTTTTGGAATTTAAAGCGGCCAAGCAAACGGCAGTCAATGCCGCCCAAAAGTATATGGAAATGAGTTATGATGAGCTTTGGGGCTTAATCTTCGGGCCGGAGCTGGAGCGATCCTGGATGGTAAAATCCGACGGGATCTGTCCCGAATGCCGAAAGCCGGTCCTGATGTACGACTGGGTGATAAATGTAAACGAACATCCGTGGAAGCTGAAATGCCCCAAATGCAATTCCTTGTTCCCGAAGAACGATTTTTACGCCTATTATCAATCCGGTCTGGATAAAAGCGGGCGATTCAATCCCGAGCTTGCCGATAAAAGCCTTCTGTATAACGAGGAGAGCGGCGACACGAAGGATACCTTCGGTGTGGATGACGGTACCGGCTACAAGGAAGGCGACCAAGTGTACCGGTTCATTGCCACGTACCTCATTAAAGGCCAATGGAAGCTGGTGATATTGGAAGCCATTCGATATTTATCTTCCGCCTATACCTTCACCGGGGATACCGAATACGGCGTACGGGCCTTGATACTTTTGGACCGTTTGGCGGATTTTTGGCCGGAATACGATTATTGGACCCAAGGCTGGATGTACGAGATTTTGCAATCCAACCAAGGATATATATCCTACAACATCGACAGCGCTTTTGAAGTGTACGATTTGGCCATGGCTTACGACAAGGTGGTGGAGGTGCTGTACAAGGATCCGAGGGTGTGCGAATTCTTGTCGCAAAAAGCGGAGCAAACCGGCAATCCCAACAAAAAGAAGACCCCGGAAGAAGTAAAAAAGAATATCGACGACCGTTTCTTAAAGGATACCATTGCCAATCCCCAAAAGTATCGCAGCAATCCTCCCTATACGGAACTGGCTTTGTTTACGGCACGAGCCGTTTTGGATTGGGAAACGGAAAAAGGAAAATTGTATGACGAAATTGCGGACATCATAACGTTGAATACCAAATACGACGGTATGACCGGGGAAAGCGGCTTAAACGGATATGCCACCATGGGCAAGCACGCCATTGCTTTGATGTGCAACCTGTTTTATCAAGCGGATCCGGACTTTATTGAAAAGATGTACGAACGATGCCCGAAGCTGTACGACGCTTATCGGTTCCACATCGATATGTACTGTGTCAATCGATATTTTCCCGTATTAGGCGACGTGGGCTATTTCGGATCCACCTCCGGTATCTACGTCAACAGCGAGGGCTTGCAGAATCTGATGCTGTATAAATTGTATAAGCTAACCGGAGACACGGATTTAATAAAGATTTTGTTCAATACCAACGGGCGCCGAGCGCAGCATGCCTTCAAAAACTTCGTGTACCTGGAAGGGATTCCCGAAATCACCAAGGAGATTGACGAAATCATTAAGGAAGAAGGATCCGAGATCGAACTTGGCAGCGTCCGAAAGGACGAATACCAAATGGCCGTTTTAAGAACGGGGGGAGGCCAAGAACGGACGGAGGTTTGGATCAATTTCGGTACCAATAAAACGTCCCATGACCATTCCGACGGCATGGTCTACGGCATATACCTTATGGATGCGGACATGATGCCGGACAACGGCTATCCAAACGTGGCTTACGGCGACGGCTGGCGTTCCGATGTGGTGAAATGGAACCGTGCGGTCCAAGCCCACAATACGATTACTTTCAATAACATGAACCATTCGAGAACCGACGGAGTTGCCACCTTGTGGTCCATCGGGGACATCGCCAAGGTGATTCGGGCCAATGCGCCGAATACGTTCCCGGGCGTTAAAAAGTTCGAACGTTCTTTGGCTCTTGTCAATATCAGCAAAAACAATACCTATATCGTGGATGTATTCCGTGTCGGTGACGGACCTGCCGGAACGTATGAAAAATTCAGCCGCAGCAACATCGGGGATTTGACCGTATCCGGCTTGACTTTAAAGGAAACCCAAAGAGAATATCCGGAATACGTATACATGGAGAATTTCCAAGAAAGCGTTGAAACCCAAGAGGTGTGGACGGCGGATTGGGCCATCGTTAATGTTTTGAACCAGATTGCATACGGCACAAAAATGCATTTGAAAATGATCGATTTGACTCGTGACGAGAACGTGATTTTATGCGATACGTGGCTTCCTCCTTCTATGGCCATGAAATCCCAAGGTCATGAAGGATTCATGCTACCTACCGTCATTACCGAAAGATCGGTAAAAGAAGGGGAGACGGCTACCTTTGTAAGCGTTATGGAGCCTTATTCCCGAGACAAATCCTATGTTCAAAGCGCAAAAAGATATTCTTGCATTACTTTGGAAGACGGCAAAGAGTACGATTCCAATGCCGCCATAGCCGTGGAGACGATAGACGGATACACCGACGTGTTGGTCCTTTTGGATCCGGACCTGAAGGTAAAAGAGGACGTTTCCATCGAAACGGAATTTGGAGCGGTAGAAACGGACAGCGACTTTTGCCTGCTAAGGTTTGACGCGGAAAAGAATCTTGTTTTAATCCGTGCATCGAAAGGAACGTATGTAAAATTAGGGGATAACGAGTATACCGTAGAAGATAAAGACGATATGACGTCCTACGACTTTTAAAGCATGAAGGCTTCAAGAAAATAAGGTGTCGCGTAAGGAAAAAATCCTTTCGCGGCCCCTATTTTTTTAAAAAAGTGTGATATAATCATGTATAAAATTTACCGGCAGGAGGCATCATGAAGAGTCCTTTTGAGTTGATTATGTTAGTATGTTTCGGAGCAGCTTGGCCTGCTTCCATTGCCAAATCCATAAAGTCCAAAAGCACCAAAGGAAAAAGTTTGTCGTTCTTGGCAATCATATTGGTAGGTTATGCCGCAGGTATATTACATAAAATCTTCTACAACTATGACTTTGTCATCTATATGTATATTTTGAACTTTACCATGGTGTTTACGGATATGCTTTTATACTTTCGTAATAAAAGGTTAGAATCCAAATAATGATAGAATATGTAAAAACGGAGGACTCCATGCGAGTTGCAACCAAGTGGACCGATTACGCCGTCTTGTCCACCGGAGACGGAGAAAAAATAGAACGATGGAAAGATATCATATTAATCCGACCGGATCCGCAGATCATATGGCCCAAATACAATCCGGATATCTGGAAGAATGCCCACGGAAGGTACAATCGAAGCTCTTCGGGGGGCGGTTCGTGGACGTTTTTTAAAACCATACCCGACAAATGGAAGATCTCTTACGGGGAATTGAGCTTTTGGGTAGAGCCGATGAATTTCAAGCATACCGGCTTGTTCCCGGAGCAAGGGGTTAACTGGGACTACATGAAAGAAAAGATCGAAAAAGCGGAAAAGCCGGTTCAGATATTAAATCTTTTCGCATATACCGGCGGAGCAACCGCCGCCTGCGCCGCAGCCGGAGCCCATGTATGCCATGTGGATGCGGCAAAGGGTATGGTGGAAAAGGCAAAAAGCAATTTGGCGCTGTCCGGCTTGGCCGAAAAACCGGTTCGATATATTGTGGACGATGTGGTGAAGTTTGTACAGCGGGAAATCCGAAGAGGCCGCTTTTACGACGGCATTATCATGGATCCGCCTTCCTACGGAAGAGGTCCGAAGGGAGAAATGTGGAAGCTGGAAGAGAATATTTACGATTTGACGGAGCTGTGCAGCAAGGTCCTGTCCAAAAAACCGCTCTTCTTCCTGTTAAACTCCTACACCACGGGACTAAGCGGTTCGGTGATGAAAAACATTATGGATTTGGTTTTGACAAAACGTTTCGGAGGCGTTACCAAGGCGTACGAAACGGGTTTGCCTGTCCAAGATTCCGGCATCATACTGCCTTGCGGCAATACGGCTTGTTGGGAACAGAACGATGAATGATATCGAGATTTTGTACGAGGATAACCATATTATCGTCGCCGTAAAGCCTCCGGGAATCTTGTCCCAAGAAGACAAAACCGGAGATCCGGATATGTTGACTTTACTGAAAAAGTATTTGGTTGATAAGTACAATAAACCGGGAGATGCTTACCTTGGACTTGTTCATCGTTTGGACAGGGGCGTAGGAGGCGTGATGGTATTTGCGAAAACCTCCAAAGCGGCATCGAGGCTGTCCGAGACTATTCGGAAAAACGAAATGGAAAAACGGTATTTAGCCGTATTGGAAGGAGTTTTGCAAAGCCCTAAAGGAATTCTTCGGTCCTATCTTGTTAAAGACGAAAAAACCAACAAGACGATTTGGACGAATGAGGATGCGGAAAATGCAAAGGAAGCGATTTTGGAATACGAACAGTGCCGGACCGTTT
>JAAYHZ010000228.1 GCA_012744235.1 Clostridiaceae bacterium | reverse complement strand
TTCTGATCTAGTGGCAATAACAAACTAATAGTGTAATTCCAGTTTCATCCACAGTCCTAGGTATTCCTTAAGGGCTTGCTTTGTTGCGGCCTTCGCGGGTCTTTTTTATTTTCACACTAACACCTCCTCGTTATAAGATTCTTTGACCGAAAATATGTTATTATCATTGCTACTTTTATATTCGCTTCTTTTTGTCCGCTCTACCCGGCCGGTGGACAAGTTGCCATTCTTGGCTACAGATTTTTAATTGATATTTCCTTAGCCCTGTTTCATAATAATCTCGGAAAGTATTGTAAAATATACCTACCGCCTATTCTTATATTAATTATACCATAAACAAAAGTTTACAGCTCGATTCTTTACTAAAAACATCCAATAATAAACATTCCTACAACTTATTATTTATGTTTTTATTTATTTACAGTTGCTGAAATTTTAAAACTATCAAGTGAAAATTCATTAAAGATTTAATAAAATTATTACTTTGATAAACCGACTTATTAGTAAATAATTACATAGTACTATATAAATTCCATTTCACAAAATCTTATATTCATAAACCACGCTATCCTTTGGATCGGCATCCGATTCGAATCTGATCAAATGGCATCCTCGAACGTAGATGTTGTTGCTTGATCTTGCTTGGAATCGTATATGGGATAAGTCGCAATTGTTGAATTTGATGTATTTGCTGTTTTCAATGAGGATATCACCGCAGTAAATGGGGCATCCGTTTATGAGAAAGCCGTAGGTTACGTTTTGGATAACAAAAGGCTTGTCGTTATGATTGATGCTGCAGCCGGTGATAACGCCGTGGCCGTGGTTATCCCCTTCGGTTATCATTATACCCGTCTTATTATCCGAAATAATGCAGCTTGAAATATTGGTGTTGCCGCCTTGGATCAGGATCGCCGTTTGGTTGGTATAGAAGGTGCATTGCGTCAGCTGGTTGTATTCTCCTCTTTCGAAAGCGGCAAACCCGATTCGATTGTTTTTAAAAGAACACAGTTGGATTCGATTGCCTTGGTGACGGCCGACGGCTTTCGCATGTGATATGGCACAATGGCCGAACCCTTCAAATGTACAATCGACGATGGAATTGTCCAAGGTGCTTCCCATATTAATGGCGCATTGCCTTTGATACTCTTTCTTATCTCGCTTTATCGCATAGAAGTTAATGCCTTTAACATGGATTCCTCCCGTCTCAAACCGTATCGCTTCGATATCCCCGTCTACGTAAAGGTCGGCATTAAGGCTGAAAATATAGCATTTTCTCCTGATGAAAACCGTGCTTGTTATGATTCCTTTTCCGACTAGGATCACGTTATTCGTATCTTCATCGTCAAGAATTTCTTGCAAATGGGTCGATACGTCGATATCGTCCATGGTTACTACTTTCGCGTTATTGTATATGCTTTGAATCCAAATATCCGGCATTGTGATTCCTCCTCATAACGATTGTTAGCATCCTAATATTATGCCCCGGCCACTTGCTTATCTATGAAACGATTAATCCTTTATACCCATTTTCTATATTCCGCTTCTTTATCCTTTTCTTTTTCTTTTTTCTTATCTTCCTTGAGCTTTTGCTTGCTTGCGATTTTATTATCGATCCTTTTGTAACCGTTGCCAAGGGTCGATTTCACATCCTTTAAAAGAATCCTCTTGATTCCTTCATTAATATCCGCATACCCATGCTCGCTATAACTAATCTGCAACGTTTCATTTTTTGTCGTTATGCTCACACGGTTGGATTCCACGAAAACCGTAAGATCGGGATCCGTTTCTTTTGCCTCTTTTACTTTCTCTAAGATAAGTAATCGCAACGGATTCTTATTCAGCTTGATTCTTGCTCGAATAAAGAGTATAAGACCGATGATTACGGTGGGACCTACGGTCATTCCTCCGATTATGACGGGACCGAATAATACGGAATACCAAATCGTACTGCCTTTAACCCCATGGTACATGCTCGGAAATGCAATAAGGGTAACAATCATGTACAGAAAAAACAATACACCTGCAATGGCACAAACGGCACCGAGTCTCTGCAGAAATGTTGATATTTTTTTTAGAACCCATCCCACAATTTCGGAAACGAAGACAATTAATATGACAACGATGGCTTCTTGGGGTTTGCCTTCCGTAAACAACATTGGCCACCCGGCAACAGCGCTGAAAGCAAATAAAGCGATAAAAATAAACGCCATGAATATTACAAAAAGATATGTACCGCATCCGTCCCCATAATAGGGTCGAACTTCAAAATCCCATCTGCCCGTAGAACCTTCTATCCAACCTTTTAGCATAAGTTCAACTCCCTGCAAGCATAATATGGATACAAAATCCACATCTTCACCCATTATATCCGAACAAGATAATTTATGTCTATCATTTGCTTATAAAAGTCATAACCGTTGAACAGAGAAGGTTTACATGACAAAAAGCTCCTTCCGATATTTTTCGAAGGAGCTTTTTGTCATCATTCTTTACAACAGAAAACTCTTACGTATACAGCTCGGAAAGAGGGACTCTTTTTACTCGTAAGCCTAACCCTCCTCCTTCGTACCCTCCGATGACACTATAGCCTAACAGCACCGCATCGTCCGTAAAGTGAATGGCCGTATAGCAGTAGCCGCAATGCTCGTCGTCATCGATCGTAAATAGCTTTTGCGGCCTTAGGTCGTTGTCCTTAAAGACGGTGCAGACCAAGGGTGTTCTGCCCCATCCTTTTGAAGTGACCCTTCCGTTGTATGCAGGGATGGGATTGTAAACGGCCAGCAAATCACGATCTTTGATGCGTTTTACCGACATAGGCGATAAGGGACTTGTAAACAAGGAGGGAACCGGAACAGTCCAAGTTCTGCCGTTATCATAGGAAAAGCATTGGTACTGGCATCCGCAGTCGGTTCGCGTCCACTGCCACAGACAGTTTTCATAAAGCTCGATCACTCCCGGTTCTTGAAGACCGCTTTTCGAACCCGGTACGGATATGTAAGCGTAGTTATCCGATTCCTTCCACGTATAGCCGTCGTCGTCGGAATAGAAGATTACCGGGATTCCACGACCGTCAAATGAGTTCCACTTGCGGGTGTCGTTGCCCCTCATACGATGGTAAGCCGTAGGCAGGATGATTCTGCCGTTTTTCAACACCGTCACCCGGTCGTTGTTCAAAACATAATAGCCGGGTCCGTAAACGCAACATACGGGGCTTTCCCACGTTTTACAGAGGTCCTTCGAACGGAATAAATGGGCGCGGGTATCATGCCACCCGTAGCGAAGAACAAAGAACAGTCCTACGTCTCCTCCCGGCAAATGGACCAAAGAAACGCTCATGATATTCACGGCGTTAAAATCGTCGGGAGAAAACACAATTTTATCGTCGCTCCATGTCCATCCCCCGTCATGAGATTCTCTTAACGCGATGTAAGCTTTTGCATCGTCGTTGTCGGTTTCGCCCAAAAACCTGGAATACATAAAGATGATTCTGCCGTCCTCTAAAGTCAGAAAAGCTCCTTCGCTGTTCCTGGGGTTTTCTTTGGACGGCGCAATTTCCATGACGATTTTCCCTATTGCCATAATACAGCCCTCCCGTCTTGAAAAATTTAAATCCGTACGGTAACCAAACCTTTATTGGAAGATTCCTCTTAAAAACAATGTACTATACTATCGCCTTGGGAGCAACCTATCGCAGTAATTCTTTTTGCGATAGGTTGCTCCTAAGATGCTCAAACAAAAGCTTGCATTCGAAATCTTGTAAGAAATCTACCTTAAGTTTTTGTAATATTGATATGTTTTGACGTTATCGTCATTCCAAAATTCCACCCATTGGTCCAGGCCGTTTGCATAAAGCTGCTCGATATACAAAACCCATTCCGCATTAAGGTCGGCAATCTGCCCCTCGTTTACTTTCTTCAAAAAGTCATTTCGTACATTTGTGATTTGATCGTTTGTTTCGTTTTGAATTTCTTTGAAACGGTCGAACTGCTCTTTCGTCATCGTCGCTTCGCTATAGAACTTGTCGGGTCGAATCCACAAATGATCGTTGAAATATCCGCCGTGATTTTCCCAATAGTCCACCCATTGCATAAGGAACGCATCGTATTCGAAATATACGGTAATATCTTTGATGAAGTTTAAATTACCGAACTGTCCGAATATATTCGTACCGGTTCCCGCGTATTTGGCCGGGATTTTCTCCGGATCCGTCTTTATAATCGGGCTTTTGAAGGGTTCGCCGTACCATTTGTAATGAATATTCTCAATACCGAATTTATACCGCATCCAATTTTCACCGAAGTAGGCATACTCAAGGAGCCGGAATAAACGTATCAGTTTTTCGTCGGTTATATTACCGACGGTATAGTGCTGATCTCCGATCCAACTGAAAAGAGAATACGGTACATACTTTCCGTATTCACCCGGGGCATGGGTGATAACAAAGGTGGCATCCGAATCCACGTTAAGCAAAATGGAAGCCGGCGGGAAATTGTCTCCGTCTCCGCCGTAGCCCAAGCCTAAAATACGAGGGGATCCTCGAGCCCTCATAAAACCGGTTTTACCGGTTCCCCAAATTTCTTGCTCGGGAACGCCGGGATTGCTTCTCATGTAGCCTTTTTGCGTAATATCCATGGAGAATTGCAAAGAATCTCTGTAAAGGGTATATGCAAAGAAGGGAACATAATCGCCCGTTTCGGGGTCTTTGTAGAAATGGCTAGTGTTTGCGGAAAAACCGAACATCCACGTAACGTCAATGGCGTTGGTAGCGTAGGTATCATCCACGCCGTTGCCGTCCGGATCGTCTTCCGTAAAGGCTCGGAATATTTCCATTACATCGGCAATCGGGAATTTTGTCGTGGAAAAATACAGCTTGTTATTAAACAATTCCGGCCTTATGACGCTTTCCATGGGAACCAAGTCCTCGAGCTCGTATCCGATGTTTTCCAACCAATCCAACCGCCATAAGGCTACGTTAAAGGTATGATAAGCCAAAGGAGTATACAAGGCCAGTCCGTAATACTCGTCCTCTTTATCTTCCACCTTAAGAAAGCTTAAGCCTAAAGGGTCGTCCACCATTAATTGATAGTAGCTCGGATAATACTGTTGTAACAACCGGAGGGGTATGGTTCTACCCATTCCGTTTTCCAGCAGATAACGGCCCGAAATCCGGTAATTCCCGTAGTCGGGAACATCTCCTGCCGCCAACATCATGCGAACTTGTTCCGCGTTAATAGGGTCGATGTTCCACATTTTCAAATCCACATTAAACAGCTCTTCCAACTCCAGTTCGTCCCAGCGCCCTTCTTCGTACAAGTGCGACGTATAGTCCCCAACCAACCAAGTAATGGTCATTCTTTCGGCAAAGGGGTTTTCCACCTCGGTTGTCGCCGTCGTCACGGTTTCCTGTTTGGCGGTTGTGGTCACCTCTGCCTTTGTTGTCAGGGATGTTTGTGCTTGGGTCGTTGTCGTTGCATCCTGTTGTCCTTGGTCTTCCGATTGCGTACATGCCGTTATAAGGAACAACAGCACAACAATCATCCATAGAGCGAATAACCTTTTCACCATCACATAGCCCTCCTCGTCAATTTTAAATAAGTTTGAAAGCATAAGTTTTAGACCCTATTGCATTTCAAACAATTAATCCGGTTTAGCTGATGTTACGGCTTTTGTATTCTTCGGAATCTTTCGTTGGATCTATATACACTCTAAAGGTTCATGTCTTTTGCTTTATTCATTTTAAAAACAACAAGATAAGGAAAACGGTTAAACGGTTTTTACCCCGTATACTGCCATATCAAAATCGATTCCGTAATCGGACCGGCATATGCCGTAAAGCTAACAAAGACAAAATAGGTCTATCATGAAAAAAACGGCTGCACGGCAAATACCAAAACATGAAATGATAAAACCAAAGAGTTTTATTCAATTCGTCACTCGATCTTACTTAACCCATAATTTACATAATATATTATATAATACAGAAGTTATTTATTCAACGGATTAGGTAATAAATCCAATTTAAGTAAATTAGTAAATTGTAGATTTAAGAATGACAAAAAGCGTGCAAATATTAACATATTTCTTATACTCAACCGCTATAAGACATAAAAATAGTGCTATACTGTTCCTGTAGGTTAACACCAAATTTAAAACGAAGGGATGATACTGAATGAAAAGACTGTTTGTCATGATTGTTACTTTCGCTTTTCTTCTGTCCATCTTAGTACCGACAAGCGTTTCCGCGAAAGAACCTTTCACGTCCATTAACGTGCCGAAAGCCAATACGGCACCGGTTATCGACGGGAAGGTTTCCGACGGAGAATACAAATTGGTAGCCTCCTATGATAAGGACGATCCTGCTTGGAATCGCGATACCTTCGGTATCGACGGCAAGGATGTCCGTATGGATGTATATGCTACCTGGGATGAAGAATACTTCTATTTCGCCGTTATCGTGACAAACCTGGATCCAAACTATACTCCGGGTCCCAACAAATACGTTTTTGAACAGCCGAGCCTTATGACCGGCATGCTTTATGACGACCCTACCCTTGCCAAGTTTGCCGAGCCTTCCGGTAAAGAAAACTGGGATTGGGGCGATGCCGCCGCCCAATCCTTTGCAAGAGAATGGACCGTAGGAACAACCAAAGAAGGTACGGATTTCATGAACGCATCCGGCTACAGCGGCGTCAACCACTTCGGAGCCGTAAGAAGCCATGCGGACTTCAAGGCTTCGGTAACCCACGGCGATGTAGATATCTATGAACAAGCCGTTCCTTGGTCGGCCATCGGAAAAACCGAAGGCATTGAAGTCGGCGGGAAAGCCGGTCTTGCCTTGTCCGCCTGCGTCTTATCGTCTACCTTGGATTTTGACGGCGGTTACATATGCTTTGCATCCGGTCTCAACGGAGGCAAAAGCTTTGCACGCTACGCACTCGTCAATTTGACCGCCAATGAGCCTTTCGACAACGTCAATCAAGAAACTTCCACATCATCGGCAAAAGAACCTTTCGCATCCATCAACGTACCGAAAGCCAAAACAGCGCCTGTAATCGACGGGATAATTTCCGACGAGGAATACAAGCGCGTGGCATCCTATGACAAGAACGACCCTGTTTGGAATCGAGACACTTATGGAGTCGAAGATTTGGATGTCAACATGGATATTTACGCAACATGGGACGAAGAATATTTTTATCTTGCCGTCGCCGTAACCAACCTGGATCCCGATTACACGCCGGGTCCCAACAAATATGTTTTCGAACAGCCGAGCCTTATGACCGCCATGATCTACGACGATCCTACCCTGCCGCAGTTCGCCGAACCCTCCGGCAATGAAAGCTGGGATTGGGGTGCCGCCTATTCCCAACCCTTTGCAAAAGAGTGGACCGTAGGAACAACCAAAGACGGTACGGACTTTATGAATGCAGCCGGGTACAGCGGCGTAAACCATTTCGGTGCCGTACGAAGCCATGCGAACTTTAAAGTATCCGTCTCCCACGGTAACGTCGATATCTATGAGCAAGCCATTCCTTGGGAAGCCATCGGAAAAACCGAAGGTATTGAAATCGGAGGAAAAGCCGGGCTAGCCTTAACCGCCCATGTACTATCCGCTACCGCCGATTCCGACGGCGCTTTCATCTGCTTTGCATCCGGCATCGAAGGAGGCAAAAGCTTTGAACGTTATGCTCTCGTCAATTTAACCGCCAACGAGCCTTTTGACAAAGCGGATCTTCAAGTTTTCAACCCGTCCGTAAAAGAACCTTTTACGTCCATCAACGTACCGAAAGCCAAAACGGCCCCCGTTATTGACGGTAAAATTTCGGACGAAGAATACAAACGGGTAGCGGTCTATGATAAGGACGATCCCGCTTGGAATCGAGACACCTTCGGAATCGATGAGGATGAAGTCAAGATGGAGGTTTTTGCAACTTGGGACGAAGAATATTTCTATCTTGCCGTCATTGTATCAAACTTGGAGCCCAATTATACGCCGGGTCCGAACACGTATGTTTTCGAACAACCGAGCCTTATGACCGGCATGCTTTACGACGATCCTACCCTGCCTCAATTTGCCGAACCCTCCGGCAATGATAGCTGGGATTGGAATGCCGCCTATTCCCAACCCTTTGCCCGAGAATGGACGGTAGGTACCACGAAGGACGGTATCGACTTTATGAAGGCCGCAGGCTACAGCAGCGTAAACCATTTCGGTGCCGTAAGAAGCGATCCTAACTTCAAAGTAGCGGTAACCCACGGCGATGCCGATATTTATGAACAGGCTATCCCTTGGTCGGCTATCGGCAAAACCGAAGGAATCGAAATCGGCGGTAAAGCCGCTCTTGCCCTGTCCGCATGCGTGAAATCGGCTACCTTTAAAACCGACGGCGGCTATGTCTGCTTTGCATCCGGTATCAACGGCGGTAAAAGCTTTGAACGTTATGCCCGGGTGAACTTAACCGCCAACGAGCCTTTTGACAAGGTTAATCTTGATGAATACAAGAAAGAAGAACCGGTGCCTGCGGAAACCACCCAAACCGTAACAACGAAGGAAGAAACCACAAAGGCGGAAACAACAACCAAGGAGGAAACCACGACGAAGGCCGAGACCACAACGAAGGCGGAAACGACAACCAAAGCCGAAACAACCGACGGAAGCGCCGATAAAATCGATGACGGTACACAAGGAACAGGCAATCGAGTTGTATTCTTCATTATCGCTCCTTTGTTGGTGATTATCATAGTCGTTGCCGTGTACTTGATAAATAAAAAGCAGGCTAAAAATCCGAAATAAAGATTCGAAAGAAAGCTTGTAAAAAACTTTAAATGAATTTAAATGAATAAGAAATAAGGACTGTAAAATCCGGTTCGCCGGATTTTACAGTCCTTTTCATATAACTATTCTCTTCATATAACTATTCTCGTTTTTCTTATGCTACTTTACAATATACGTTCTTCCCGCTTCTACCGGGAAAATTAACAGCTCTTTCTCGATTCGGTACGGGATAAGGTTCTCGTCTTCGTCAAACACCTTATAAGATTTCCCTTTTAACAAGATTTTGCACTCTCCGTCCTTTTGCGCTTGTATAACCGCCTGTTTCAATACGCCTTTTTCCCATTCCATATTGACAAGAAATCCTCCCTGTCCCCTTAAGCCCTTAATCCTTCCATCGGGCCAGCATTCGGGAAGAGCGGGCAGAAAGTCCATTTCCCCGTGGTAGCTTTGAAAAAGCATTTCCAATATGGCGGCGGTTCCGCCTAAGTTGCCGTCAATTTGAAAGATTCTCGGAGGATGAAGGTCCAAAAGGCTGTCCGTTGCAAAGTCCTTGATCAATGCCTTCATGTGCTCCCAAGCTTCCTCCTTTTGTCCTAACCGAGCAAAGAAGCATGCCGTCCATGCACGGCTCCATCCGGTATGGCCTCCCCCCGCTTGAAGCCGTAATTCCAAGGATCTTTTTGCGGCTTCATAAAGCTTCGGAGTCTTATGCTTTGTTATGAGATCCCCGGGATACAAGCCGTAAAGATGGGACATATGACGGTGTCCGGGCTCCGCCTCGGGAAATTCCTGGTTCCATTCCAAAAGCTGCCCCTTGCTCCCGATTTGAAGCTTGGGAAGACGGTTCAGCATCTCTTGCCATCTCGCTCTTTTCTCCATGTCAACGTTCAGTATTTCCGCCGCTTCAATGCAATGTGTAAAGACTTCGGTTATGATCTGAATATCCATTGCGGAAGATACGCATAAGGTAACCGGCAAAGGACCTCCGCCGACAAATCGGTTTTCCGGCGATTGGGAAGGTACGACTTGAAGGATACCGTTTTCGTCTTCGATCAAATAGGATTCGTAAAAGGCGGCCGTTTCTTTTAGGAAAGGATACGCTCTGTTCTTTAAGAAATCAAGATCTTGGCCGTATTCATAATGCCGCCACATATGCTGCGCCAGCCAACCGGCGGCTCCGATCCAAACCGACCAGCCGTAAGATTCCGGAGTGGACCTTCCCCAAGGATCCGTCTGCAGCGGAAAGTAGATGCCTTCGCATCCGTAAAGATCGTATGCCGCTTTTTTTGCATGAGGCACAAAACGCTCCATGTAAGAAAAGAGTGCGTTCGCAGTCTCCGAAAGATTCCCCGCCTCCGCAGGCCAGTAGCACATTTGAAGGTTTACGTCATTATGATAGTCGCACTGCCAAGGCGGGTTTAAATCCTCGTTCCATTTTCCCTGCAGGTTAGGAGGAAGCTCCCCTAATACCGTCGACGAAAGAAGAAGGTATCTTCCGTAATTGAAATACAGCAAGGGCAATCCGGGATCCTCCGCACCTTGCCTGAAATCTTTTAATCGTTCATCCGTAGGAAGATTCTTTTCTTCAACGGAAAGGTCCAAAGAAAGCTTTCCGTAAATCCTTCGGTATTCTTGCACATGACGATTCTTCAGCTCTCCCCAACCCAAGTTAGGTATCGGCCTTTTTTTACACTCGATTTCCGGTTTTTCTCCTTTTACCGATGTGCCGATATTGATAAATACGACAATCTCCTCTGCATTTTCCACAACAAGAGTACTGTCTTCCGCAGCCTTAATATCACCGCAGTTTATAAAAAGGATTGCTTCAACGCAAAACTCAATTCCTTCGACAAATCTTCCCTTCATAAAAATTGTGTTTTTGCAAAGCGTTTTTTCTAACGTGCAGTCCTTGTCCTCAACGCGGTCAAGCCAAAACCTGCCGCTTACCAATCCGCCTTCCCCTTTGATTCGGGTTACGATAAAATCTTCCGTAAAATGAGCAAGCGTCTCCCTTATTATCCTCATTCCGTCCGTTTCATAGGAAACGGTTACAACGGCGGTATCCAAATCCAACTCCCTTTTGTAGTTTTCCACCGCGCCGTGGCGGAGACAAAAATGAAAATCTCCGGCAGGCTGGTACGGGTCTACCCTGTTTTTCTCGCCGCTTACGCCGCCTTTCCCGCCAAAGGCGCGGTTGGCCAAGAGGGTTCCTTCCTCGTACTTTCCGTTTAATAAAAGCTCTCGCACCTTCGGAAGACGGTGAAACTGTGTTTCATTGTCCTTGTATCGATGGTTTCCCCGCCAAAGCCATTCATGGTTAAGAGCGATTCTTTCGGTATACGGATCGCCTATGACCATGCCCGCCAACCGTCCGTTACCGACGGGAAGACCTTCTTTCCATTCCTTTGCAGGACTTTTGTACCATAGCTTTCGGTTCAATGTATATCACCCGTACTTCAATATATTCTAGTTCCTTTATACCACATTTTTTGGATGAAAACCCTTTAAAACAAAGCGTAAAGCTTATTTATCGCTTTTAAGCTTACGATTTTCGAGTAGTGGTAGACTTTGCAAGCAAGCTTTCCTTCTTCATAGACGGGTGTAGGCGCTTCGATGACAAAATCGGCAAAATCCGATACGTTAAAAGCCACAAAAGCGAGGCTTATGGACTCCACCGGACGGCTATATACCTTTGATAAGTCGGGGAAAAGTACGGGTCCCGTATCTACTTGATAAAGGTTCTCGCTTTTTTTGATGTTCATGGTTTTCACGGGGTATTCCAACACGGCTCTTAACCCCGTTTCTTCGTTGAAGATTTCGGTTCTTGCTACAATAGGCTTTGCTTCGTTGGTAGCCGATATGATTTGCTCGTTGTTCCCAAGCTCTCCGTATTTATCGGAAAAGGACAAGTAATATTTTTGCGATTGCCACATATCGGAAAGCTCGTAGCAGATCTTGTAGCCGTCATTTAGATAGGCAAAGCGTCGAAAAATGCATCCGTTTTCCGAGCCGAAAACCGGTATAAAATCGTAGTTGTCGGCTTTGAAAAGATCCCTTTTTGCAAAGGTGTTCTCGCTTTTGCATGATCCGCATTGGTAAAAGTCCTGTTTTTCCCCGGTTCTTTCGTTGATAAACTGCATCCGTGATTCCACCCAAAACCGTACTTGGTTATCCTTATGGGTGCATTGGATAAAAGAGCGCCCGTAATCAATGGGCGCATCTTGTGTAAGTATAAAATGAATTGACATGATTTCCTCCTATATATGAAGAAACAAGTTAGTTTACGAAAAGCTGATTATGTATTTATAGGCGTCGGACCTCCACAAATCCCCTTTATAGCTTCCTAAGCGCGTCAGGCAGACTTCCAAATCCAAGGTTTCCCGATTTTCCAAAATGCTGAAATTGGAAAGCTGCAATGATTCCGCATCCTTTTCAGGATCCCGATCGTCAATGATCGTAAAGGTGTCTTTCAATAAAAGGCCTTGGACTTGGTCCACTTCCACGATAACCAAAGGATATCTCGGGGCATTTCCGTAAGCTTCGGGTCCCGTTATGTTTCCGATCCAATACAATTTGTTGTTTTTGGAGCTTCTGAAGAAATTCGATATGGTCGCAGGCGAATAGAAAACCTCTCCGTTGTTGTAATGCCAAGGAACGGGATCGGTAAAGGTTTTACCGCCGTCGTCGGAGTAGGTGTACCATTTATGAGCCGGTGTTCCTTTTTCGATTCTTGTGTTCCAATTCTTGCTTTGTACATTGGAGCCGCGAAATATGGCGACGATGCGGCCGGAATCCAATTGGTAAACGATGGGTTCATTAACGCTTCTTGAGGATTTAAGGTCGCTGATCACCACGGGTTTGGAGAAAGACAAGTCATATAGATTCTTTTCCTTGTTCCAAACGCCACGGCAGATTATAAGGCCTCTCATGATTTGCGGACAGGAAGGAAAGATATCCATCACGTCGATTCCTAAGATTCTGCAGCAGGACATAAGGCTTGCGTCAATGGCGAATAGAATGTCGCCGTTTGCCAAAACCTGCAGGTTGGTTCCCATATAAGCGTCGTTTTTCCATAAGTAATCCGGATCGTTCCAACGGTCTTCGTCGTAATCGGCTCCTTCTTCGTATTTGACCAATTGGCCTTTGCTCCAGTTCTTTCCGTCTTTCGATACGTACAAAAAGCAATGATCGTGGAAGGATTTTTTCGCTTCGCCCCAGAAAAGCTTGTAGGATTGGACATGGCCTCCGTCGAAAATCCTCTGCATCGTCAATGTTACAAAATGGTCATGGACCGGGTTGTAATAGCCGTGGACAGGCTGACCCGTCATAATTTCATCGTCGCCCTTTTGTACGTATTCCGAACGATAGATGTCCTCCCATTCGCCCCACGTTTTTCCGTTATCCGGCGAGACTCTTCGGTATAACTCGTTGCTGAAATCCGATTCCGAAGTGACCGAACGGATATCCGCAAGCTCCAAGCCCTTGCCGATGTAGTAAAAATGCCTGCTTACGCAGCGATTCGGCCCCGGAGCCATTTCCACAATCTTTTTGGTGACAGTTATCTTGCTCATATGCCCCTCCTGATATTAAATGAATGTTTCATATGAAAAGTTCGCTCGGCTAAAGCATAAGAATTAAGCCGAGCGAACAAATATGTAAGTTTCTAGAGAATGAATACGCTAGTGTATTTTATTATCCTTTTATTTTCCTTGCGACGGTGACAAGCTTGCAAAGTAGTCGTAGGTTTTAACTTCATCTCTGTTCCAAATGTCAACCCATTGTTGCAGACCTGCGGCGTAAATCTGTTCAATGTATTGGGTCCATTCCGCATCAAAGTTGGAAATCTGTCCTGCGAAAGCTTTCTTTCGGAAATCGGAATGTACCGTATTAATTGAAGATGAGGTTTCGTCTCTCAACGTCTTAAATTCGTCAAACAATTCATCCGGCATGGTAAATGCGGAATAATATTTGTCCGGGCGAATCCACAGATTATCGCTCTTGTAGCCTCCGGGATTGTAGATGTTCCAGTAATCGATGAACTGGTTGTTGAATGCGTCAAAGCTGAAGTAAACCTTGTTGTCGCTGACAAAATTTCCGTTACCGAAATGGCCTACACCGATTTGGTTCTTACCTGCATACTGGGGAGGAATTTGTTCAGCCGGGGTCATCACTATGGGACTTGCGAAAGGCTCTCCCGTCCATTTGTAGTGAATGCCTTCGATTCCCCATTTATACCGCAGCCAGTTTTCACCGAAGTAAGCATACTCGAGAATTTGGAAGAGTCTTGCCAGTTTCGCATCGTCGCAGTTATAACCGATAGGATAGGTATAGCCTTCACTCCAGTTAAAGGTCCAGTAAGGACGGAATTTTCCGTCTTCACCGGGTACCGGCGTTACCACGAATTTTGCATCCGGGTCCTTTTGGCATACGCTGGCAGGCGGCCATTCGTACATGTCGGTATATCCTAAAATTCTCGGTCCGCTCAGCATGCACATATATCCGGTTTTACCGGTAGCCCATGTCGCTTTTAACTCGTTCACGTAAGGCTCTAAGTTTGGATTACGGACATAATATCCTTTTTCCAGCATTTCCGTCACGTATTGCAGGTTTTCTTTGTACTTGGTGTATGCGTAATAGGGAACATAGTCTCCGGTTACCGGGTCGCGGTAGAAGTGGTTGCCGTCCTGATCAAATCCGAACATGCCGTAGGAGGTGTAAACATCATACCATGTATCCGTGTACATGGCACCGTGGGTATCGTCGATACCGTTTCCATCCGGATCGTCTTCCGTAAAGGCTCTCATGAGTTCCCTGAGCTCGTCGATGGAAAATTTCGTGTCGGAGAAGTACAATACATTATCCATATCGTCGTATGCTACGCTGGTCATGGGAACAAGGTTATCCATTTGGTAGCCTAAGTTTTCCAGCCAATCCAAACGGAACATGGGTACGTGGCCGGTATGGTGAGCCATACATGTGAAAGAAGTAAGCCCGTAGTATTCGTCTTCCTTATCTTCCACTCGATTGTGAAGGAATCCGATGGGGTCGGCCACCAGTTGCTTGTAGTAGGAGGGATAATACTGTTGAATCATCGATAAGGGAACGGTTCTTCCTAAGCCGTTTTCCACCATATACCGTCCCGTGGTGTAATAGAAGCCGTAGTCGGGAGCATCCCCTGCGGCTAACATCATTTGAACTTGCTCCATATTATTGGAGTCGATCATAATGTTCCACAGCTTGATATCCACGTTGAACATTTCTTCGAGCTCAAGTTCGTCCCATCTTCCTTCTTCATACAAATGGGAGGTGTAGATACCGGTCAACCAGGTAATCACCATTTTTTCCGCAAAGGGATTTTCGATTTCCGTTTTGGCCGGTGCCGTCGTAGTAGTCGTTTCCGCTTGCTTTGCGGTTGTCACACCTTTAGTTGTGGTTGCTGCCGTTGTCGTCACACTCGTTCCGTCCGGTGCCGTTTCTTGCTTTTGACATGCCGCGAAACTTACCAACAAGGTAACTATGAGAATAGCTACAAAAACCTTTTTCATTCTTTTGACCTCCTTATACAGTTCATGTTTATCTATATACCTAAGAGAGCTTCCTCTCTTTTCGGTCTCAAAAGGTGTCCCTTTAAAAGACGCTAAACTGACGGAGACGAAATATATTCGAAAAAAGAACTAAAGGACTAACCTCCCTTGTTGTGTCTATCTCTCTAAACTTCAATTATATGGCTATATTCAATTATATTTTACTAATCGTACGTACACAACCACATAAATTGTCCTGTTCATTTCAATTTATGTCCGTTTTTTGATTGTTTTCTGTATACAGAGGGTG
>JAAYHZ010000227.1 GCA_012744235.1 Clostridiaceae bacterium | reverse complement strand
GGACATGCCCATGGTTTTACGATCCTCCACGGAAGGTCCGATATCCTCGCCGAACTCCGACGACCCTTCCCGACCGACGCGGTATATGGCACCGGACAAGGGAGCCAAAATGCTGTCTCCGGAGCAGTCGGCAAAATAACGGGCGGTTACCGTATGGAATGTGTAGGTAGTCAATTGAAAGCCTCGCACGCTTTGGATCCGATTTTCTTTCATGGTAAGATCCATGCAAGCGGTGTTCAATAAAAGGGTTATATTCGGCTCGTTTTTTACTTTTTCGTAAAGGATGCTGTCCCATATGGAATAGTTGCGTTCCGGATTACGGTACATATTGTCCAGAAAGATTTCCTCCAATATGCCGGTTTCTTGGTTGTTCTTGCCTCGGCATCCGCGAATCCACATTCGAATTTCGGAGGAAGCGTTCCCTCCCAAAACGGGACGATCCTGCATTAGCAAAACCTTGGCTCCGTGACGAGCCGCGGAAATCGCGGCAATCATGCCGGCCATTCCGCCTCCTACCACACAAAGGTCCGTATCGTGACATATTTCTTTCAAAGGTTCTTTTTTATTGTACTCGATACTCATAAAAATACTCCTTCGCAATATGCAGTTATCCTTCCCGTTACCATCTTACCGGTTTTAAGGAGTTCTTCCAACCTTTTTATCTCCTCTTCTATCCTTTTTATGCCTTCCTGCGTGATGACATATTCTTTTTTACGGGTATCCGTCTTTTCTTTGCAAGGAGCGATCCACCCCTTTTCCGACAAGGCTGCAAGCGCTCCGTACAATGTCCCTGCGCTTATCGAAACTCGTCCGTTGCTGATTTTTTTCACGTTTTGCATGATGCCGTAGCCGTGGAGAGGTCGGTACAGCGACAGAAGAATATAATATACTCCCTCGGTCAAAGGACCGGAATCGGTTTTTTTATACACCGGGATCATTCCTTTCCTTTAAATTAAAAGCCCGCCTTTTCCGAAAAATGAAAAGAAAAGACAGGCTTTTTGAAGAAATTTATCAGCTTCTGAACAATACCTTCTCCTTTTTAAACATGGATGCCGCCAGTATGAGAGATATGAACACATAAACCAGTGAAGAAACCAGTGCGATTCCCAAGTACGAGTAATTGATCGTATTCCCCAATACCAATTTTAAAGAGGCGATGGCATTTAAAAGCGGTATAAAGAACATAAACAGCTTTACATCGTCCGGCTGCATAATCATGGTGGCATAAGCGGGCAGCATGGCGATCAGCATGAGAAAAGACATGTAGGTTTGGGCTTCCTTGAAGGATCTTGCATAGGTGCTGACGGCAAGCTGAAGCCCTGCAAAAACCATCCCCAAGGTAACGGTAATGAGTATCGTTAACAAAAGCGCCAAGGTCGGGATATGGAATTTGAGGTCCGCACCGGGTACGCCCATGGTCAGGAAGGTAGGCGATACGATGTTGCCGATGAAAACGCCGATCAGCTGAGCCACAACGCAGATAATGGCAAACAACGTAACGGCCAGATATTTCCCGAATAAAATGGACATCCTGTTCGCTTGGGTGGTCAAAAGGGGCTCGAAGGTTCCTCTTTCCTTTTCCCCTGCTACCAAATCCGTTGCCGCCGGAATACCCCCTACGGCGATCAGTATGGTGGCAAGCATAGGCAGGATCATCATCAGCATCAAATTGCCTCCGCCTTTTTCCGGGGATGCGTCCTCGTTCAGGATCTCAATAGGCCGTAAGATGCTTACGTCGATATTCATCTTCGTCAGCCGATCTTCCGTTACCTTTTGTGCGTACTGCTCGATGGCGTTCGTAATAATTCCGTAGCTGCCTCCGGACTTCGTATCGGTTTGGTCGAAGGTGACGGTAATATGAAAAGGCTTTCCTTGGTTCATCTTTTCGGCAAAATCTTTTTCCACGTCAAGAACAAAACGAATACGATCGTTTCTTACGGCTTCAACCGGGTCCGCAACCGGATCCAGAATTTTTATGTTGGGATTATCGGAAAAGATGTCCGCCACCAAATCTCGAATCTCCGGAGTGTCGGAGGCTTGAGACAGAGCAACCGTAACGTTTTCCACGATGTCTTTTTCCATCTTGGAGATTCCGCCGCCCATCAGCGTGAAAACCAAAGGCATCAAGATGATGGGAATCAGAATGTTAGAGATCAGGGTTCTTTTGTCCCTAGCCATATCCTTAATTTCTTTCGAAAAAACAATCCAAACGTGCTTCAAACTCATATTTTTTCACCCACTAACTTTATAAATACTTCTTCCAGGCTGCTTTCCTTGTATTTGGCTGTTAATTGAGGAATGGTACCGTAATCCGCCAATTGTCCTTTATGAATAATGCCGATCTTGTCGCACAGCTTTTCCACTTCGCTCATGGTATGGCTGGACAGGATAATGGTTTTGCCCGCTTTCTTGCAGTCCATAATAAAATCATGGACGTCCCGGATGGCACTGACGTCCAAGCCGGAGGTAGGCTCGTCAAAAAGCATAATATCCGGATTATGTACGATGGAGCGAGCAAAAGCGACCTTTTGCTTCATCCCTTTCGAAAACTTACCGGTCTTTCTATGGATATATTCTCCCATACCGAAGATTTCCGTCAGTTCTTGGACTCTTCTTTTCAGTTCGTCCTTGTCCATATTATTGAGCTTTCCGAAATACTCAATGTTTTCCGCCGCCGTCAAGCGGTCATAAAGGCCGGACTCTCCGCCGAACAAAATACCGATATGCTTTCGAACCTTTTCCGGCTCCTTTACCATGTCAAATCCCGCAACAACCGCCGTTCCCGACGTGGGCTTCAGCATGGTAGCCAACAGCCGCAATGTGGTGGTTTTGCCGGCTCCGTTTTCTCCTAACAGACCGAAGACCTCTCCTCTTTCCACTCGAAAGCTCACCCGGTCTACGGCCTTTACTTCACCAAAATGCTTGGTGAGTTCCTTTAATTCCAGCATGCATTTCACCTCATATTTTCTTGTTTCCTTGAACTCGTCATTATTGTGACCTCCGATATATCGACCTTCAATATATCGCACACGGATATAGTATATATTTCCAAAAAACTAAAGTCCATAGAAAAAAACGGATATAATCAAAAGGGGCGAAAAATTTTTTTCGCCCCCACACGTTTATTCTTCGTATAAAAGATACGGTTTTCGATCTTGCATGAATTGCTTTGCTTCATCGTTCCATTCCGCCAAAATATCGATAGGATCTCTTCCGTTTATAAGGTCCTCTCTTAACCGGCTTGAGCCCGCCCGTTGGTCGTAAGACCTTACGGATGTAAATTCAAATCGGTCCTTGTAGTCCCTTGTCAATAAAGAAAGAATGTGTATGGCGGCGGTAACGGGACGGTAGATTTCGCGGTCCAAGCAAATCAGGTATACGCCGGAGCAAACCTCCCCTTGGTACATGCCGTAATTGGGAATGAAATATTTACTCAGACACAAAAGCCCCGGTATGTTCAACGAATTGATTTTTTCCGCCAACTCCTCTCCCTTGATCCAGGGCGCTCCGAACAGGTTGAACGGTACGGTGGTACCGATCCCAAAGGAAACATTGGTGCTTTGGAGAAGCCCCGTGGTGGCATAAGCCAAAAGGGTATCCAAAACCGGAATGTTGGGGCTGGGAGGAATCCACAAAAGTCCCGTTTGGTCGTACCACATGGACCTTTTGTAGCCTTCCATAGGGATCACCGTAAGGTCGCAGCCGACCTCATGCTTGTCGTTATACATCAAAGCAAGTTCCCCGACGGTCATCCCGTGCCTGTAGGGGTATTCGAACCCTCCGATAATGGAAAAATAGCCGGGCTTCACTAAAGCTCCTTCCACAACGGCTCCGCCGATAGGATTCGGTCGATCCAAAACGATGATTTTCGTTCCCGTCGGTGCCGCCCTTTCCATAGCAAACATCATCCATGGCGTATAAGTATAGTGGCGGACCCCGGCATCCTGGGCGCAAAATACGACGGCATCAACCGTTGCCAAAAGCTCCGAAGGAGGTTTTAATCCGGGGAAATCGTACAGGCTGACTACGGGCAACCCGGTTACCGGATCGGCGGCATTTTCCACCTTCACTCCGCCCTTTAGCTCTCCCCTTACGCCGTGCTCCATTCCCAGCAAGAATCGAATATCCGCATTCCACTCGAAATGCATCGTGTCGATTAAGCTTTTGCCGGCTTCGGTCAAAGCGGTATTATTCATCATCAGGGCGATTTTTTTACCCTTTACGGCCTCCTTCAGTTTATTCAATCCCAACGATACGGGTCCCCGATTCATTTTTATTGATCTCCTTTTACCTTTTTTCGTCCTCTTTTCGTATCTGTGCTCTCTTGATTTTGCCGCTGATGGTTTTCGGCAGCTCCTCTACAAATTCGATGATACGAGGATATTTGTAAGGAGCCGTTACTCTTTTCACGTACTCTTGTATATCCTTTTTCAATTCTTCGGAAGGAGTGTATCCCTTCGCCAAAACGACGGTAGCCTTCACCACCGTACCGCGGATCTTGTCCGGGGCACCGGTTACGGCACATTCCACCACCGCCGGATGCTCGATAACCGCGCTTTCCACCTCAAAGGGACTGATTCGGTAGCCGGAGGCTTTAATAACATCGTCGTTACGTCCCACGAACCAAAAATACCCCTGTTCGTCCTTGTAGACCACGTCTCCGGTATGGTAAGCGTTATCGTACCAAACCTTGCTCGTTCCTTCCGGGTTGTCGTAGTAGCCGCAGAACAGCCCCGCCGGCTTTTTCTCGTCTACGCCTAAGACCACCAATTCCCCTTCTACTCCTTCGCTGCAGGATTTGCCGTTCTCGTCCACGATATCGATTCGGTAGGCCGGGTTCGGTTTTCCCATGGCTCCCGGAATCACGTCGAACCACTCAAAATTGGCCACCATAACCGTGGTTTCCGTTTGGCCGAATCCGTTGAGTATACGCACCCCGGTTTTTTGGTAAAAGCGTTGGAAAACCTCCGGATTTAAAGGCTCTCCCGCCGTCGAGCAGTGAACCAAGGAAGAAAGATCGTACCGGTCCAAATCCTGCTGCAGCATAAAGCGGTAAACGGTAGGCGGCGCACAGAAGGTGGCAATGCGGTATTTTTCCAGCTTCTTTAACAAATGATCCGCATCGAACCTTTCCATATCGTACATAAACATAATCGCACCGCAGATCCATTGGCCGTACAATTTCCCCCATGCAAACTTCGCCCAACCGGAATCCGCCACCGTAAGGTGAATGCCTCCGTCGATGATCTTTTGCCAGTACTTGGCGGTAATGATATGGCCTAAAGGATAAGTAAAATCGTGTACCGTCATTTTCGGCATGGAGGTGGTTCCGGACGTGAAATAGATGAGCATGATGTCGTTATTCTGCGTTCCCTCTTCACCGGTCGGCCTTGTCCACTCTTCGGAAGCTTCCGCCATCATTTTATCGAAGTCCAACCAACCTTCTTTGGAACCGCCGACCAGCATCAACTGCTCTACCGTAGGAGATTCCGCCAAAGAGCCTTCCACGTGGCGAATAATGTCCGGGCGGTTGTATGCCACGATCAATTTGATCTTTGCGGCATTGTTTCGGTAGATAATGTCTTTTTCCGTCAATTGGTCCGTTGAAGGAATCACAATCGCCCCGAGCTTCGTTAAACCCAACAAAGCAAAGTAGAATTCGTATCGACGACGCAGGATCAGCATCACCTTGTCGCCTTTTTTGATTCCCGCTTTTTTAAACACGTTGGCCGCTTTATCGGTGTACTTTTTCATTTCTGCGAAGGAAATGAAGCGTTCTTCGTCGTGATCGTTGCACCAAATCAATGCCAAACGTTCCGGTTCCAATTTTGCATACTCGTCCATAATGTCGTATGCAAAGTTAAAGTTTCCGGGTACCTTTATCTTTAAATTCTCACAAAAATCCTCATAGGATTCAAATTCGGTTTTTTCCAAATATCGATAAGCCAGATTCACGTGATGTCATTGCTGCCGTTTCCATTCCGTTCGTAGAAAAACGGTATATGCGGCAGTCCCTCCTTTTCCTCTATTTTTCTTACAATAAAATGACGGTCAGAAATTTTGCCGGCTTGTCGTCGGCCGTTACCATTTTGTGCGGAATCATGGGATTGAAATACAGAGAATCGCCGGGAGACAATATGTAGGGAACGTCCCCGATAACGACTTTAACCGATCCTTCAAGGCAGTAATTAAACTCCTGCCCTTTATGGGAAACCAATTCCGGATCGTTGTTCGGATCCAACGTTACCAGCAAAGGCTCGATCTTTCGGTTGGCATATTTGTATGCCAGGCTCTGGAATTCGTATTGGTCATATCGTTCCACTCTCAGGCCTTCCCCTTTTTTAACATGGCAAACGTTTCGAAGCTTGGGGGATACGCCGGTCAATATCTCCGTTAAATCCACGCGGTAAAAGTCCGATATGGCGTACAACATGCTTATGGGCATATCGTCTTCGCCGTTTTCATATTTTTCGTATTCTTTAACATCCAGATTGATCGCTTTGGCCACATCCTCTACGGAAAGACCTTCGATCACTCTTAAACCTCTAATTCTTGCCGCAATGTCTTTCACCTTTTCATTCATAAAAAACGAGGGCTCTTAAAACCCGCAACCACAGTCATGGGAGAAGCTCCCTCTCCACCTCCTTTATTGTCCCGGCATGCATGTTATGCCGTTTCCTATATTCCTTAAATTCTATTTCGTAATTATCCCTTATGATATTCTCTTCTTTCGGGATTTGTCAACCCTACATCGCCCTATCTTTTTGTTTGAGGATATAGGGCTTCAAAAGATTTCGGTTGATGGAAAACCCGCCTTTTCTTTCTCGGTATTCCATACACCGAGGCTTGGGCTTGTCCTCAAGCACAATTTCCGTCTCGTCCGGGAGGGGAAAATGCATCCTTGCCGAAAGAGAAAGAAAGCTTGACGAATTGATTTTGGCATTTTCCAGAAGAGCCATGTTGAATACATATCCTCGAACCGTCGTCGTAGCGGATACGGTTTGTATCAAGGAGGGGTAGGATGTCTTTGCCTCTACCTTCGGTATCCCGGCATTGGTTTTTATATCTTTGATCGTCTCTTTGCAAATCACATCATAAGAAATCCTTAAAATATCCCCTCTTTTCACATCAAAAGGAATCCGAACACCTAAATTGAGCAGTTTTTTCTGCATGCAAAAGACCGTATCCTCTCCCACCGTATAATTCGGGTTGTCTTGGTCCGGAATGCGGATTTTCGAAATCCTTACGTTGATATAGTTTCCGGTCTTAAAGGAAGGGGCAATGGAGTCGGAAAAGACCGGCTCGGAAAGATAATCGCTGTTTACTTTGACAAAGACGGTAAAGGTAACCTTCGATCCTTGTACCAAATCCCCTTCGTAAATTTTGTAAACCCGCAAATCCGCCATGGGCTTTAATTGAGCCGTTCTTTGGGACATATCCGCATCAATCCGTTCGAAGCTTTCCAACAACTCGTCAATATCCGCTCCGGCTTTGTACAAATAGGCCATGGCGGAAAAAGCGTACCGTATGCATACCGTGTCGTGGGATACGGCTTTTCTCGGGTTCAGAGGATTTTCCGCACCGTCGTAGTAAAACCAGCCGTCGTAATCGTATTCTCTTACCAAATACCATAAAAGCCCCCGAGCCAGCTCCAAAAAACGAGCCTTCAAATCCGGGTCTTTGATATGGTAGCCGATTTTGGCGGCGGCATATGCCGTCAACGCGTTGATGTTGTCCGTCGCGTCGTTTACGGGATTGCCTATGGACAAACCGGTAGGATTGTATTCCGTCCAATAGTAGACATGGTCTTTGTATTTTCCCTTATGAAAACCGTATCGCGGAAACTGATTGTATACAAAATCAAAAGCGGTTTGAAAATACGATTCCTTTCCGGTAAGCTCATAGCCTGTAATGACCGTGCCG
>JAAYHZ010000226.1 GCA_012744235.1 Clostridiaceae bacterium | reverse complement strand
TATACGCACAACATTATCGTTCTCGCCGAGTATTTTCGCGCTTCCCATATCACCCCGGCTGCTTTTTAATTTATCCACGAAGTTAATAAAGTTAAACAGGCCTTTATAGCCGGTTTCCTCAAATTGTCTCGCTCTGTCATATAAAACTCTCAGGTTTGCATCATACTTTACTTGGCATTTTGTGTCAATCAACCGCCCATAAATGAATAAATATCCGAACAAAAAAACAAGCACGAACAAAATTTTCGTGCTTCGTCGTTCCATGCTTTATTCAATGACGTCTTTTCCCATCATCGCCTTCCTTGGGGTTTGGCAATCAAAGAAGCAATATATCCGAAAATAATGGCGGCGGTGATTCCCCCGGCCGTCGCTTTAATGCCGCCGGTAAAAGCTCCTAACAAACCGTTTTGGTCCACTTCCTTCATAACTCCTTTCGCCAAGCTGTAGCCGAATCCCATCAAGGGAACGGTAGCTCCCGCACCTCCGATATCCACCAGCTTTTGATAAATACCCAGTCCGCCCAAAAACACACCTAAGGTAACATACATCACCATGATTCGTGCGGACGTCAGTTTTGTTTTGTCAATCAACAGCTGTCCAATGGCGCAAAGGGCGCCGCCTACCAAAAATGCATTTAACAATTTATCTCCCATCAGTCGATTTCTCCTTTCGGCGTCGGTTGTTAACCGGCGATCGCCACGGCATGGGCGATACACGCAATGGATTCTCCTTGCTGAACAATGGTGGGGCTTAAAAGAGCTCCGGTAGGCACAAATAAAATACGGGTCAGCTCTCCGTTTCGAAGCTTCGGATAAAAATACGCCGAAAATACCGTTGCACAGCATCCGCAGCCGCTTGCCCCGCTGTGTGCATCCTGCTTCGATCGATCGTACATCAGCAAGCCGCAGTCTTCGTGTCTTTCGAACACATCAACGCCGTATTGCTTCAGCAGCTCTCGGCAGATATCGGTTCCCACCGCTCCCAAATCACCCGTAACGATCAAATCGTAATCCTCCGGTTTTCTCCCGGTTTCTACAAAATGGGTAGCGATGGTATCCGCTGCGGCGGGAGCCATGGCCGCTCCCATGTTGTTGGCGTCTTTTATACCTTGGTCCACGATCTTGCCGGCGGTAAACATCTCCACCATGGGACCGGTTCCGTCCTTTTGAAGCAAGAGCCCTCCGCTGCCGGTTACCGTCCATTGGGACGTAGGCGGTCTTTGGGTGGCAAATTCCAAGGGGTATCGATACTGCCTTTCGGCGGAGCAATAATGGCTGGATGTGATACAAATGATTTGCTCCGCAAAGCCTCCCGCCATTATCATGGAAGCGATACCTACGGCTTCTCCGAAGGTGGAGCAAGCACCGTAGATTCCTAAATAGGAGCATTCACGATCTCGAAAAGCGTAGCTTGATGCGATATTTTGATTCAACAAATCTCCCGCAAGAACGTAGTGGATGTTTTTCTCCGTCGTATTGCCCTTCTGCAGCAGCAGATGGTACGTGTCCTGCATCAATTTCGTTTCGGCCTTCTCCCAGCTTTTTTCACCGTTATCGTCGTTTTCAATGATTCGGTCAAAGCCGTCCTTCAAAGGCCCTTCTCCTTCGTAGGGGCCGACAATGGCCGCCGTTGCCGTGATATACGGCATTTTTTCGAATGTAACCGTTTGTTTTCCCAATCGCATAGTTCTACTTCCCTACTTTAAGATATAATAGAGGATGCCCAGTATGACGGATGACGATATTCCGTAGACCAATACCGGACCTGCAATTAAAAACATTTTCGCTCCCACACCCAATACATATCCTTCCGTTTTGAATTCCATGGCCGGCGAAACGATGGCGTTTGCGAACCCGGTGATGGGGATGCTGGCTCCCGCACCGCCGAACTTTCCTATATAAATATATATATCCAAGGCGGTAAGAATAACGCTCAGCAAAATAAGGCACATAGCCGTTAATGTGGCATAATCCATTTGGTCAAGATTGCGGGATTGAAAGTAGTTCATCAAAAGCTGTCCTAACATACAAATAAGACCTCCGGTTAAGAAAGCCTTTAACATGTTCAAGCCCAGCTTGGAATTCGGGGATTTTTTATCCACGTATTTTTGATAATCCTTTGCACTATATAGCTTCTGCATAACTTACCTCTATTTGATTATGATATACGTATACACCGTATTCGTAATAACGGCTTCTATTTCCGGACAAAAGTATTAAGCTAATGCAAACGAATATGAGGGCGATTAGCAAAATCAAAAGCGCAATCTTCAGTTTAAATAAACGATCCGTGATAGCAAACACCTCGATTCTTCCTTGTTGGAAAGAGCGTATCTTTTCTTCTTTTATTATGAATACAATTCGTAAAAAATATTCGCGACAAAACAAGAAAAAGCGGTTTCCCGCTTGTATCCGCCCTTTATATAAACTTTCCAATTCGATCAGCCGATTCTTCCTTTTAATTCACTTAAAATTCTCTTTTCCAGCCTGGAAATTTGAACTTGGGATATCCCTAATATTTGCGCCGTTTCCACTTGGGTTTTATGTTCAAAATATCGTAAATCGATGATCTTCTTATCTCTTTTGTTTAACGTTTTTAATACCTCTCGAAGGACGATGTTGTTTAACAGCTTCTCCTCCTCCGGCTCGTCGTTGCCCAGCTTGTCGATCAGCTGCCGGCCATCGGATTTATCCTGCTCGTTGTTGTCGGCATACAAGGATTCGGGAGACGCGTTGGCTTCCATAGCCGTGACGATTTCCTCGTCCGACAGTCCGGTAAAGCTTGCAATTTCGGCAATCGTGGGCTCCTCCCCGTTTTGCTTCAGCAGGATCTCTCTTGCCGCTCGAATTTTCGAATAGGCTTCCTTCATGGACCGGCTGACTCGTATGATGCCGTCGTCTCTTAGAAACCTTCGGATTTCGCCCATAATCATAGGAACCGCATAGGTGGAAAAACACACGTCGTATCCGGTATCAAACTTTTCGATTGCCTTTAAAAACCCGATACAGCCAATCTGAAAAAGATCCTCCAATTCGTAGCCTCTGTTCGCGAACTTTCTTACCACACTCCAAATTAACCCTGCATTCAAATCAAACAAGGCATCCTTTGCCGATTCATCCCCTTTTTGTGCTTGTATGATGAGTGCTACATTTTTTTGATCCTTCTGAGATTGACAAACATCCGATTGTTTCATATGTATACCTCTCCAAACACTATTTGCTTCTAATGCTTATTTTTTCCTTCTTCGAGGGGAAATATACATACTCCATGTAAAATTTCCCGGTATTTAAAGAAAGGAAACAAAAGGCAAGAACAACGGACTTATTCGATGGTTTTTATCAAGGTAACCGTAGTGCCTTCTCCCGGGCGGGATTCCACTTCCATACGGTCCATGAAGGTTTCCATGACGGTGAATCCCATTCCCGATCGTTCCATTTCCGGTTTGGAGGTATAAAAAGGCTGCCGAGCCTTTTCGATATCTTCAATGCCTACGCCTTTATCAATGATCTTTATGGTTACCGTTTTTCCCGTTATGGTACAGTGAATCGTGATGATGCCGTCTTTTCCTTCATAGCCGTGTATGATGGCATTGGTAACGGCTTCGGATACGGCGGTTTTGATATCCGCCAGATCTTCCAAGGTAGGATCCAAGGATGTTACAAAAGATGCAACGACTACTCGTGCAAAGGATTCGTTTATGGATAAGGATTTAAAAGAAACGGTCATTTCGTTATAGAATTCCATGGTTATACTCCCTTCGTACATTGAACATTAAGCTTCTTGTTTTTTCTCAAAGCAGCTGATGGCTTCTTCCACGTTGTCAAACATTTTGCTGAGCCCTACAGCCGTACAAGCATTTAATACCTTCAGTACGTGTCCTTTTGCACAGCACAGCCCTGCTTTTCCCCCTAAGGATTCGACGGTTTTGCTTTTTGACAGGATCAAGCCCACGGCCGAGCTGTCTATAAACGTTACGTCGCTGAAATCAAAAATTATATTTTTAACGCCTCTTTTTAGGATTTCCATACGGATCTTGTCGCTGAAAGAGGACAAGTGGTGATGGTCCGCTTCCTTCGGAAATTTGACAATCAAATGCTCTTTATACCGCCTAATGCTTTTGCTCAAGTTTGAAACCTCCCGTTCGAATTGATCCTAAACGTCATCACCTGTATATTCTATCGGGTTTTTGCATATCCTTCTATTGCCGACGGTTATTTCCCCAAGCTCTCCGCAATTCTTTGGAGTTTTTTCAACCGATGGTTGATTCCGGATTTCCCCACGGGAGGCGTCGACATCTCCCCCAGCTCCTTTAAAGAGGCATCCGGGTGCTGCAATCGCAGCAAAGCCGTTTCTTTTAAAGGTTCGGGTAACGTTTCGAGAAGGCCGCATTCCTCCAATTGTTCAATGTATTGAATATGTTTTACGGCGGCTTCCACCGTTTTATCCAAATTCGCCGTTTCGCAGTTGACCAATCGGTTGATATCGTTTCTTACGCTTTTTAATACGCGTATGTCTTCATAGCTTAATAAGGCTCGATGGGCGCCGATTACGTTCAAAAAGTCCACGATCTGCTCCGCTTCTTTAATGTAGACTACATGGAGGTTTTTCCTTTGAATCATACTGAATTCCAATCGGAACAGCTCAAAGCACTTCCGGATAAGCTCTACGGCTTCTTCGTTTCGGACCGCCAATTCCAAATGATAGGATTTTTTCGGATCGCTGACCGAACCGGAAGCGATAAACACTCCTCGAAGGAAAGCGCGGCAGCAGCAAAAATGCTCGCTGTCAAAGACCAATCCTTCCATATCTTTATTCAATACCTTTGTCACGTCCGGCGGGATGGTCAAGATATAGTTCGTATGCTTTTTGAACTTGTAGCTGTTCATATAGCTGACTTCTACAATCTCTTTATAAAGCTCCTTCAACAATTTGAACAATCGGCGGGCTACGGCGGAATTTTCGGTTAAAAATTCCACGGAACCGTCGGGACGGATGCGCCCGGCGGTACGAATGGCCCCCGCCGCTTCGGAAAGGGTGCAGCAAGAATCCTCAAGCTCCAGGGCGGAAATTTCACTCTTTACAATGGAGGAAAAGGAAGCAACCATTTTTAACAACTCCTTTGATGGAATGATGCATTCGTATTTTTATCCTTACGATACGGCTCCTACACGGAAAATTTCTCAAAATTCATGTCGATAATTTCAAAATCCTCGTTTGCTTCATAAAAGGAACGAATCGAGCTTTCGATTTTATCCGCTTGGTTATAATCCGAAGCGACGAATCCGATACCGATCATTCCTTTTTGCCATAAGTCATGGTAGTCGGCTTCAATACAGGAAACCGAAAATTTGTTGATGGTCCGGCTGATTACGGATTTTATTACACGCCTTTTTTCTTTCAATGAACCGGCATAAGGTATATGGATGGTAACCGTACCTACCGTACAAACCAACGTTCATCACTCCCTTCGAAAGTCAAAATCCGAATTCGCATACGTCTTCGGCTGATAATAGCTTGCTTTGATGGTTTCATCGGCGGAAATCGCCAAATCCGCGGCTTGTTCCGAAGAAAGGGCATTGACCTTGCGATCACCGTACCGAACATCCTGGTAAAGCTCGCATAGAGGCTTCATATACGGGTCCAGGTTCTCGATGACTTTTGATTTTTCTTCAATGACAGGTACCGTATCGTAGTACTTTATTCCTACCTTTTTTTCTTTTAGGTTCCACATCACCAATCCGAAGGCATACCGAACCTTTTTTACCGGATCCTTTATTTTCATCAAGCCTCGCACGGTATAGCGAATCTCGTTGTTCATACGGTCTTCTCCGAACAAGGTGTCGATTTCGTCAATATAGTCGCTGTGTTTGGAGATCTTGGTTCCCTTATCTTTACGAAAGAATCGATAGATTCCGACAATCAACCGCTTCATCCCTTTAAACAAGGTAAAATTGACCGTAATGCTTTTTAAAGCTTTCCCTATACTTTTGAATAATTCGACCGCATATTGCCACGCTTTATTAAAAAATGCCGACCACTTTTTAAGCAAAGCGCCGATGCGATGCTTCGATTGAAATCTTTTATAGGATTCTCGGATACGGTCAGGTACCCTTGTATGACAAACCGTATACAGGATTCCATGAAAAACAAGGGTAAGCATTGCCAAGTTCCCGTATATCCTTCGAGTTCCCGGAAATATGAAGTACAACAGAATCGTTATGATCAAAGAGGGAACCGCAAGCAGAAAGTCCGTCTTTTTTTCTTTTTTTGCATCCCGTGCAAAAAAAGCGATGCCCATAAAAAGATACGCTACCATCCCTCGAGACAAGGCGTACGTGACACGAGGCAGCTCCTCTATCTTCAATAAAATTCCGTACAGCAAAACGGCAAAAATCACGGCACCTAAGGCGGCCGTTGGACGAAATTTTCTTAGCGTCGGGTATTCTTTTTGTTTTTGGCGGTTGTAATAGTATCCTTCATAAGCAATGCCTGCAACAAATGCGAATAAAGAGCAGAATAAAAACATCAAGAATTCCGGATACCATGTATTGCGTTTGGCAATCCGTGCATCAATGAGGAGAATAAAGGGATAGATCGTTAACAGCCCTCGCAAAAATGCGAATCGATAATCTTTAAAATGCTCTCTAAACATAATACAAATCCGCTCCTACCGGCATGGCGAAGGCCCTTGCATACGGGTCCAGCATCAGAATTTTCACCCTGTTTCGTGCCCTTATCAAGTCCCGAACTATGTCCGTCATTTCGAGATTCATATAGGATGTGAGGATAAGGATCTCCGCGTCCCTTTTGTTCTCCGTCGCATTTTTTAAAAACTCTTCGAAATAGCGGACATTTTTCAGCACCAGCCCGGATAAAATCGTTAATAAATGCTGAATGTGGTTGCTCGACGCATCGCTTTCCGTTAAAACGGTTTTGGTTCGGTCCTCCTCCGTCCCTGCATTGCATCCGAATTGAATCCTTGCTCCGTTTTTTAAAGCCAAGTCGAACACCGTAGCCGCCACTTTTATACCGTACTCAATCAGGTCTTTGTCGATGACATCCTCGTACTCGTTGTCTCTCGACTGGATATTTAATAGAACCAAAATGTCCAGCTTTGCCGTATAGTCGTTCTTCCGGACCATGACGGTGTTTTGTCTTGCCGTGGCCGCCCAATGAATACGGTTCATGGGATCTCCGGGAAGGTATTCCCTTGCTCCCGCCGTTATGAAGGGGTCGTCCAAAATCCATCTTCGTACCACCGTATCACCGAAAAAATCGTTCCCGGATAAGATTAAATAGCGCAAATCCACAATCTCGGGGTATACGATCAGCTTCGTATTCACCGGAATGGCTGCCGACTGTACCGACAGCCCGAAAATACTTGCCAAAGTCAATGTGTTGTTCTTGATTTCGTAGACGCCCCTTTTCGCGCAGCGCAAATACCAAGTCCTTCGTATTCTTTCATAAGCCTTCAAGGAAAATTCACTTGTGACCACGCGCGTCAATCCGACCAAGGTGGATTGTGTGGTGGCGAATTCCAGCCAGCGGGATGCATGGATCGAGGTCATCAGCCTTTTTGCAGGCAAAAAACAGTTATTGTGAATCTCTTCGATTAAGTAGATTACGTCTCCCTCATGAGCTTTATTCACAACAAACCTGCAGGAGTATTCCAAACGGTTGAATATATATCGATTAACGGCTTTTACGGTTTGCCAAAAAAGCCAAGGCAATACTATAAGTACAACGATCGGTGTTAATAATATGAACATGATGCCTCCATCCCGAAAACGGTCAATTCAATTATATCACAAAAGCACCCCTCGTCCGGTATAATGATAGAATAAACCTGTTTTCAGGATACAATACAAAAAGGAGATCAAATATGCCCTTTGACGGAATATTTACGAATTGTATAGCCAAGGAATTGGATCACATATTAAAAGGAGCCGTAATCGAACGGGTCTACCAGCCGGAAAAAGATGAAGTCACCATGCAATTGCGAACGCAAAAGGATAGAGTACGCTTGGTGATCAGTGCCAACTCCACTTATCCCCGTATCCACCTGACGACACAAAGCAAGAAGAACCCCGAAACCGCTCCTTCGTTTTGCATGCTTTTAAGAAAACACCTGATCGGCGGAAGAATAATGGAGGTCACATGCTTCGATTACGAAAGAATCGTCGTTCTTCATATACAAACCATGGACGAGATGGGCGATACCGTCGTGAAAAAGCTGGTTGCGGAAATTATGGGAAAATGGAGCAACATCATATTGACGAATAAAGACGACGTCATATTGGATGCCATCAAACACGTAGACGAAGAGGTGAACCGGGTTCGGGAAATCATGCCGGCACGTCCTTACCGGATGCCCCCTCAGCAAAACAAAACATTAATCGATGATTTTGATCCCGGAGCCTTTACCGAACAACAGGGAAAACTCTCATGCGAAAAGACCCTTTTGGAATACATTAAAGGGTTTAGTCCCCTTCTTTCAAGGGAAGTGTGTTATCGGGGAAATATCGATCCCAAAAAGCCCTTTTCCGCATGCACCCCGTTGGAGAAAGCTCGTTTGGCCGAGGAGGCGGAGAGGATAAAAAACGAAATTAAAAAAGGTCAATATGCCTTCTGCATTGCTTATACGCCCGACGATCCTCCTTCCCCCTTGGATTTCCACTGCTTTTTGCTGACCCAAATGGCTTCGTTAAAAGAGTTTCCTTCTGCCAACGAGATGCTGGACGAGTTTTTTACCGACAAGGACAAATCCAATCGTTTGGTTCAAAAAAAGAGCCATTTGGTAAAAATCCTTCACAACAACATGGACCGCTGCGAGAAAAAACAGGCTTTGTACGAGCAGCAGATCCGCGACACCGCCGATAGAGAAACATGGAGGTTGTACGGAGAGCTTCTGACGGCCAATATCCATGCTTTGAAAACCGGTATGAAAGCCGCCCGCGTGCTTAATTACTACGCCGAAGAGGAGCAATACGTGGAAATTCCTTTGGACGAAAATAAGTCTCCCGCTCACAACGCGCAGATGTATTATAAAAGGTACCAAAAGGAAAAAGCCAAGTACGAATATTCGCTGAAGCAGATGGAAGAAACAACATCCGAGCTGGAATATTTAAAGAGCGTAGAACAAATGCTTGAAGCAAGCACCGACGACGCGGTAATCGACGAAATCCAATGGGAGCTCATCGAGAACGGATATATCAAAGAAACAAAAGCGAAAAAGAAGTCCAAAACAACAACGGAAACCAAGCCCTACCGCTTTTTTTCTTCCGACGGGTTGAGGATCTATGTAGGGAAAAATAACAAGCAAAACGACCAATTAACCTTAAAAACCGCGCAAGCCAACGATATTTGGCTTCATACGCAAAAAATACCGGGCTCTCACGTGATAATCAAAAAAGATTACGGAGAAATACCTTCGAGCACCGTTTACGAAGCCGCCGTGTTAGCCGCTTGGCACAGCAAGGCCAAGCATTCCGGAAACGTTCCGGTAGATTATACGAAGGTAAAAAACGTTAAAAAACCGAAAGGCGCCAAACCGGGAATGGTCATATACACCGACTACAAGACCCTTTATGTAAATCCCGATGCCAAGGTCATTGAAAAGCTCAAGCAAAACCAAGAGGGGTAGCCCCCTCTTTTTATTTTCATCACAAAGAAAGATACCATAAAAACATGACTTCGCCGTTTCCGTAGGCATGCTCGTTTACGACAATAAGCTCGGCACCGTGCTTTTCATAGAATCTGCAAGCCGGAAGATTTGTATTTTGGCACTCAATCTTTAAATATTGGTACCCCTGCTCTTTCGACCAATCCACAGCCATCGTAAACAACCGGTGCCCTATCCCCTGCCTTTTGTAATGATCGTCAACACGGATGTCCCATAATAGGGCGATATCGTCTCTTCCGTCTAACATCCGAATAGACGGTGTTCTTGCCGCTACGACGGCCCCGCCGATAGGCTTTAAGGTGTCAAACGCCATGAACAGTGCCCAATGCGATATGTCAAACTCTTTTTTCCATCTTACGGCGGACTCTCCTTCTTCTGCAAAGTCTTTTATATACGGTCGTACGTCCTTTTCATGAAATTCATATGCGATTCCGCCAAGACCCGTTCCACTCTTTTTTACTTCGATTATTCTTGTAACCAAAACTTTCATGGGGATTTGATTATAGAGCTCCAAACAGTCAAAATCCGCCTTTTTAAAGGTGATCATAAACCCTAAGCCTCCTTGCCCCATTCGTGCATACTAGTATCTTCCGTAATTTTGGATAACCTGCATTACAAGCCGCATGCTTTCCAATGAGCTGCCGTTGTTAATGGAACCGGCGGTCGTAAGGTTCAAACCTTTGGTTCCTGCCTCTTTGATCATTTCGCAATCTCTTTTCACTTCTGCGATAATTTCATCCGGGTTGTTTCTCATAAAAGTCAAAGGAGACAAACATCCGTCGATTCGGGTTTTCGGCATGTACCTTCGTATCTTGTCTACCGTAACGGTAGGTCCGAAGTTGCATCCGGTTAAATTTAAGCGAGCCAAAACGGGCAAAAGATGCTCCATGGCGGAATCGGAATGCTGGTATCTGCGATCCCTTTCCCCGGGAGCCGTGTAGTCGAATACTCTTTTTAAAATCGGATAACCGAATACTTCATACATCTCGGGAGTAAGCAGTACGCAGTTGTCGTCGTAAAAGGAAAATCCCCGGCTTACGGGCGCTTTAGCTCCTCTTTCGTTATTCATTACATCGATCATACCGATAATAACGTCACCGATGGTTTTACCGAATCTTTCAAAAAGCTCGCGGGCATCGTAATACATAAAGATGAGATTTTCTTCGCCTACGATGGAGCAAGCCAAGGTTACCGGACCGCGGATAGCATTAATCGGATCGGGCAGTATTCCGTATTTTTCGTAAATTCTATTCTTTTTGGCTTCCCAATTGGGAGGAAGCATAAAATCCGCCAAATCCATACGGTCAATATAATCCAGCCTTTTTTCCAGCAGGTCGTAGGTTTTGATGTCGCTTACAAGCCATTCGCTTGTGTATTCTCCCCGTATGTAAGTGCCTCCGAAGATCTCTCCGATCCTTTTGACGTAAGGAAAGGCGGCATCCGGGTTCGGGATTTTTTCACTGAGCAGCCTTCGCCCTACGATTTTTTCGGCTTTATCGTTGTACATCTTGTTGTATCGGGCTCTTAATAAAGGATCAAGATCTCCCCAAGGATCTCCCGGAACGTCCAGTTCGGCAAAAACGCATTCGTCGCTCATTCGAATGCCTAAAGCCACTTGGGGAGCATCTTTATAAAAGCAATTGTCTTTGTGTGCCAATTCGTCATCCGCCCAAAATTGCTCGATATCCAACTCGTACATAAAAGTCTCCTCTAAAAATCAGATTTCTTACCTCTCAATTATACCAAACAGACGAAAAACGATTTATATTAATTCAATGTTTTACCCGTATAACGAAGCCGGATTCTCATGTCGAATTTTTTCGTTTTTTCTGTTATAATGTCCGTTCTTGACGTCCGGGATTGTTTGATCTTACCTCCTGTGTTATCCTTTCCGTATAACGAAAGAGGAAAAAAAGAGGATGAAAATCAATATCGTAGGCAAGAAGATACAAATGAGAAAAAAGACCGTCATCTTCCTTACGGCTGCATTGATCCTATTCTTTTCCGCCATCGGATACATCATGTCCGTTTCAACGACTTTTCAAATTGAAGATTTCGAAGATCCGTTAGAAAACGAGACGGAACCGGATGGTTCGGATAATGTACAGGAAGAAACCGCGCTCAAAAAAACAATCAAGGTTTATGTCACCGGATGCGTAAAAAATCCGGGTATCTACGAACTCGAAGAAGGCCAAATTATTTACGATGCCATTGTATTAGCCGGAGGGTTTACGGAGGATGCGAACAAGAATATCAATTTGGTGTTCAAATTGTACGAAAACGTCACCTTACGCATCAAATCCATCCATGAAACGGACGGAGAAAGCATGCCTTCGGGATTGGAAATCATCGACGGAGACGGCGGCGTTATAGCGGGACAAGACGGTCATGAATCCTCCGAAGAGTCGTACAAGCGAATTAACATCAACACGGCAAATGCAAACCAACTGGCTACTCTCCCCGGGATCGGCCCTTCAACGGCCAACGCCATCGTCGAATACCGTAGAAAAAACGGACCTTTTCAAAAAATCGAGGATATCATGAACGTCCCCGGCATTAAGGAAAACAAATTCAGCCAAATACGAAACCTTATCACCGTTGAATGAACATACCGCACATTCACGGCACGTCAATGTGCAACGATAAAAACCGTTTGTGCTTATGCCAATTATACCGACGAAACCATCCTGTTCGGTATCGATGATAACGGGAAGCAAATAGGCATCGAAAATGCAAAAGAAGAAGCCTTACGAATCGAGAATAAAAAGGCCTTTCGGTAATATATAAACTAAAATAAAGCTTGCGTCGTTTCTTAAAGTGTTTGGAGAGTTTCTAACAAAGAATACATGGAAAATAAGTAAAAAAAAGAGCGAAATCAATCGCTCTTTTTTAATATGAATAATTCTTTATTTTACAACAATATTAATCAACTTGCCGGGAACGGTAATCACCTTCACCGGGGTTTTATCTCCGATCAAGGACAGGACGGCTTCGTCTTTCATTAAAGCTTTTTCCATTTCTTCTTTGCCCAAGGAGGAGTCTACCATGACCCTTCCTCTTACTTTACCGTTGATTTGAACGGCGATTTCGATCTCGTTCTTCACCAACGCTTTTTCATCGTATTCAGGCCACTTTTCGTTGAAAATGGAATCGGTATGACCGATTTTCTCCCACATTTCTTCGGTAAAGTGAGGAGCGAAAGGCGAAAGCAGTACGAGCATTTTTTCAATCGCTTCTTTATACAAGGCATAATAGATGCCTTCCGGATTGGCTTCGTATTTGTACAAAGCGTTTAAAAGCTCCATAATACGTGCGATGGATGTGTTGAACTGGAATACTTCCGCATCCTCGGTAACGGATTTAATGGTGTTATGCAGAACGTAAATCAATTCGGCGTCTTCCTTTACCGGGTTGTTCTTCTTTTCTTCCATAGCCGTAAGGTTTTCAACCAATCTTTCCAAACGGTTTACAAAACGCACAATGGCTTTGATTCCTTCGTCGCTCCAAGGACCGCCTTCGGTATAGGCAAAACCGAATGCCAAATACAAACGGAATACGTCGGAACCGTGTTCGTTGATGTAATCGTCCGGAGAAATGGTGTTTCCTCGAGACTTGCTCATCTTAAACCCGTCTCGGCCTAAGATCTGTCCTTGATGGACCAAGGACAAGAACGGCTCATCGAAATTCAAGTAGCCGATATCCCTTAAAAACTTCGTAATAAAGCGGGCATACAGCAAATGCATGGCCGCATGCTCGGCACCGCCTACATATTTATCCACGGGCAGCATCTTGTTAATCCATTCTTTATCGAAGGGTTCTTTGTCGTTCTTGTTATCCGGGTATCGCAGATAATACCAGGACGAGCAGACGAAGGTATCCAATGTGTCCGGATCTCTTCTTGCGGGCTTTCCGCATTTCGGACAAGTTGTATTCATAAATTCTTCGGACTTGGACAAGGGAGACTTTCCGTCCGGAGTAAATTCCACGTTGTAAGGAAGCTCTACCGGCAGATCTTTTTCAGGTACCGGCACTACGCCGCAGTCATCGCAGTATATGATGGGAATGGGAGCCCCCCAGTAGCGCTGACGGGACACCAGCCAGTCTCTCAAACGGTAATTGACCGTTTCTTCCCCCTTCGATTCCTTCTTCAGATCGAGAACGATGGCTTCTCGGGCCTGTTCGGAAGTCAATTCGTCGTATTTATCGGAGTTTACCAAAGTACCGTCCTCTACAAAGGGAAGGCTGTCATCCTGCCCCTGTGCTCCTTTGATAACTCGTTTTATGGGAAGTCCGAATTTGGTAGCAAATTCGTAGTCTCTTTCGTCATGAGCGGGAACCGCCATAACGCAACCGGTGCCGTAGGAAGCCAATACATAATCGGCGATCCAAATGGGAACCTTTTCACCGGTCAAGGGATGAACCGCATATGCACCGGTGAACACGCCGGTCTTTTCCTTCACCGTCGACAAACGATCGATTTCGGTAATCTTTGCCGTTATGATACGGTATTGTTCTACTCCGTCTCTGTACTCTTCCGTTGTAATCTTGTCAACCAAAGGATTTTCCGGAGCCAACACCACGTAAGTTACTCCGCACAAGGTATCGGCACGGGTAGTAAATACGTCGAAGGATAAATCGGAATCCGCAACTTGGAAACGAATCTTTGCTCCCCTCGACCTTCCGATCCAGTTGATTTGAATTTTCTTGGTTTTTTCCGGCCAATCCAGCGAAGGCAGCATATCCAAAAGCTCATCGGCATATTCCGTAATCTTAAAGAACCACTGGGTTAAATCCCTTCGAATAACTTCGCTGTCGCAGCGTTCGCAGCGACCGTCAATAACCTGCTCGTTGGCCAACACCGTCATACAAGAATCGCACCAGTTCACGGGAGCGTTCTTTCTATATGCCAAGCCTTTTTCATATAACTTTAAAAACAACCATTGGGTCCATTTATAGTATTCCGGTTCGCATGTTTTGACCTCATAATCCCAATCGAACATGGCGCCCATTCTTCTCAGTTGGTCTTCCATGGTCTCGATATTCTTCATTGTGGAATCCTTCGGATGAATTCCGGTTTTTATAGCATAGTTTTCGGCAGGAAGTCCGAAAGCATCAAATCCCATAGGCTGGAATATTTCGTAACCTTGAAGCCTCTTCATTCGAGCCCATGAATCGGTTAGCCCGAAATTATACCAATGCCCTACATGAAGCTTCGCTCCCGACGGGTATGAAAACATTTCAAGACAATAAAGCTTTTTATCGATATTGTCTCGATTGAATTTATACAATTTTTTCTCTTCCCAAATCTTTTGCCATTTCCTATCGGTCTCAACAGAGTACGCCATTATATATACACCTCGGTCATAAATTTCGTATGTCTATGCTCAAAAATATCTTATTCGTGTTTTCGAATCAATTCTTCAATTCGAAGAATATCGCCGTCCGCCCAGAGCCGCTCAAGATTGTACATACGACGGGATTCTTCGTCAAATACGTTTAAAACCACGTCGCCGTAGTCCAACAAAATCCAGCTTTTATTCTTTCGGTCTTCGCTTGGCCGCGGAAGAATGCCTTCCTTTTGCAGTTCTTCTTCCACGCTTTCCGCCAATGTTTGCATATGGCGGTCCGACGTTCCGGTGACAATGATAAAATAGTCCGTCAAAGTGGTCAGGTTTCCTACATGGATCTGAACGATATCGACACCCTTTTTATCTACGAGAACCTGCGTTATTTTATTGGCTAATTCTTTTTCGTTCAAAACTTTCTGCTCCTTCTAACATAATATTTGTAAAACACGGGCATAAAGCAATATTTCCATGTTGCCTTATTATACCACAAACCCGCCGGCTATAAACGGTTAATTTGTATTTTGAATGAATCAAAAAGCGAAGAGAAGATTACATCTCCTTTTCCTCCGAAGCCTTTTTTATTAAAAAATCGTTTCTTGTCTCCAAAAGCCTCGGATGAATCAGACGATTTTCGGATAATAAATACATGAGAGTGGAACGAATTGCGGCAACGACCGCTTCATCCAAATTCTTCGGCGCCAGCTTCTGCAGCACTTCCACTCCTTCGAATTTTCGGCCGGGTTCTATGTAATCGCTGATAAACACGATTTTTTCCGTCAAGGTCATTCCGACCTTTCCCAACGTATGGCACTCGATGGCCGACAGTATTTCCGGATCCTCGATGCCGTACTCTTCTTGCGCCAAGTATCGGGCGACCAAGGCATGCAGCACGTTTCCCCCGATTGCCTTCATAACGGGGGCCGCCTCTATATTTCTTTTATTCAGAAATTCGATCATTTCCTCGTCGGTCATGTGCTTTGCACAGTCATGCAGCAATGACGCCAAAAAAACCCTTTCCTTATCTGCAGAGTAGATTCGTGCCAGCTTTAACGCCGTATCCGTTACACCCAAGGTATGTCGAAATCTTTTTTCAGGCAGTATGCTTTTCAGTTTTGCCAAAATTTCTTCCGCATTCATACTTCCATTAAACACTCGCTTTGTAAAGCCCCTTTTCCTTAATGTATTCCAAAACCCTTTCTGGCAGCATACCGGCAACATCCGCACCGCGGCTCAATCGTTGTCGAATATCCGAAGAGGATATGTCCAATTGGTCACACTCAATAACTTTAATATGGCCGTCGTATTCTTTTCTTACCCTGTCCACCTGTTCCAAAAATTCTTCGGTGGTATAACCCGGTCTTTGAACGACGGCAAATTTACATAATTGAAAAAGTCGATACGGTTCTCTCCAAGTGTGAATGGTATACATGATGTCGGCACCGCATACAAAATGGAATTCGGTGTTTTCGTACATCTTCGTAAGTTTTTCCATGGTATGAACGGTGTAGGAGGTCTCCTCCCTCTTGTATTCGATGTCCGATACTTCCCATCCGGATCGGCCTTCCAAGGCCAATTGCAGCATAAAAAATCGATCCTCGGGCGACGCCCCTTGCGCTTTCCCTTTATCTGCATGGATATAGGAAGGGATAAAGAGAATCTTATCGGGCGAAAGCGCCCTTTCCACGGCTTCTCCTATGGCAATATGTCCGTTATGGACCGGATTGAAGCTTCCTCCGATCACTGCAATTAATCGTTTACTCATTTTTTTATGCCGATATCGGTACGGTATTCC
>JAAYHZ010000225.1 GCA_012744235.1 Clostridiaceae bacterium | reverse complement strand
TTTCTTTTGTATATCAAATTCAATACAGTGAGTCTCGGCAAATGTGCCCACTTCAACAAATGAACCTTCATCAAAAAGCTTGCTTATACGCTCTCTGGCGGTTAGCTTGCCTTTTTTGTGCTGTTGGTCAATTCGTTCTTGACCTCCGCCCAATTCGAGCTTTTGCTTTTTGCTTTGAAGGTCATTAACCTTATCAACAAACGTCATTAAATTCACCTCGTTAATAAAAAATATATTTCATATAAGCCCTGAAAAACTTAGCTTGGCATCTTTCACTTTTGTATAATATAGCAAACTGAACGATAATCAAAATATATTATATAGAAAAGACTCATCTTTTGCAATTAAATTTGAGTAAAATCGCACAAACATAGTGATTCCTTTCCAAATTAAATTCCGGCTTCTTTCTCACGGCAAATCGACCGCGAAAAAGGCCGGAAAAGGAAAAAACCATTTTTATCCATTGAAAGCGTTTTATGCATCTATCGAATGTCCTTGCCTTTGTACTCTTCAATCCAAAAAGGATAGTATTCGTTATCGAGAATCGTTCCGTCGGAAAAGGTAACGCTTTTAACGCATGCAATTCCTTGGCATAAGGCGGGATCAAAATCATATTTATTGGCATTCAGCCTTGAAACGTATGCAAATCCACGGTTACCGTCCCCGTCTTATTAGGACCAATTTTCACATTATTGAAAACGCTTTCGATTGCATGGGAGAAGCTTTCCGTTTGATCGGCACGACCGGTCACATTTACCTCGCAAGGCTTGTTGTCGGAATTGTAATGCAAAACCGCCAAGGTTACCGCCAAAATATCGGAAGACGAATTGTTTTTATTCGTTACATGTAGCTGCCCCTTGAAGTTGAAGATACCTGCACTCCATCGGTAGTCGGATTGCACCGCTTCAACCGTTTGATTCGCTTTCGCGTATGCTTTCATTTTACGTAAATCTCCTCGATTTTTTTGGTATAGTCCTGCTCCTCGTTTATTTCTTTATTAATCCCCGACACGATATCCAAGGCGTCTTGGTACCGATTCTCCGATACCAGTCGGTCCGCTTCGGCAATTCTTGTTTCCTTGTGCAACTCCTTGTAATGCAGGATTAGCTTGATAAACTCCGGATCGTTATTAAACTCCGACAATCCCGACTCCAACAAGTAAATTGCTTCCATGTACCGTTTTTCATCCGCCTTCTTTTTCGCGGAAATGACCAGCTCGTCCCGTTTTTGATTGACGATGGCTTGCTCGCTGGCCTTCAGGGCGGCGGATACATCAACATCATTGGTGAGAATTTCAAGAGCATTTACAAGCAACGCCCGTTCCTGAATAAACTCTTCCGCCGTATGAAGCTCGGCGGCTTGTTTCAACACCGCTTCCTTGTAAAGCGCCATGGATTCGGCGATCCTTTTTTGAGTCTGCCCGTAGTTTAAATCCTTTAAAATCACTTTTTTGTATTCGGATATCGCTTTTTCATACAGGCCTTCTTGAAAAAACAGCTCTCCGCTTGAAAAAGCGATTCGGGATTCGTTCAGCTCTTCCACCGCGGCTCTGGCATTTTCGATCTCATCACCTGTCAAAATGTACATATCTTCGATGCTTTTTAAGGCAAGAAACACCGTCGTATAACTGATATTATCGTTTATATAATTGTTAACAATCTCGTCCACCTTCGATGACAAGAATTCATAGGCTTCCAACAGGTCTTCCGGGTCGTTTAGCTCTTCATTGTACACCCGAATGGCTTTTGCGTAATCTCCCGTCGTTATGCTCCATTTGAAATTGGACAAAGGATGCTTTGAATAAAGAAGATATAAAAAGGCCATAACAACCAAAATCAAAAGAAAAACCAATATGAAAACGGTTCCAATAGAGGTTTTTTTCTTATTTCCTACCACGCCAATCGAGCCTCCCCCGGTCGGTATTGCACCGTCGTTATTTTGATTTGGATATTCTTGTTATCCGCCATAACCGAACCATCGAATCCAAACTGCCGTTTGGAAAGTCCTATCCGATAAATTCGCCGTTTTTCCACTTTCCGCTGTATATAACCGTCCCTTCGATATCGTATAAAGAGCCTTTTCCGTTGTACACGCCGTTTGAAAAACCGCCCTCGTATTTTAATTTTCCGTTATCGTGATAAAGCTTTCCTTTTCCATCGTATATACCGTTTTTGACATTCCCTTCATACAAAAGAACACCTTGTTCGCTGTATTCCCGTAAAAATCCATTGATGCCGTATGAACCGAATAAAGGATCGCTGTATGTACCTTCTCTTTTCAGGCCGCCGTTTTCGTAATATTCCTTAAAGTCCCCCATCGGCCTTCCGTCTTTGTATTTTCCTTCGAACATTTTGTTGCCGTTTTTGTAAAAGGATACGTAGTCACCGTGGAGCGCTCCTTTTTTGTAGCTTCCGATAACCTTTACTTTTTTGTCCGCTCCAAAGTAGTATTCCGTATACTTTCCGTCGAAAACATCGTCTTTGAATTCGGCAACGCATTTTACGTAGCCGTTGCCAAAGAAAAGGGTTCCTTGTCCGTTCTTTTTTCCGTTCAACAAGCCCCCTTCGTAGTACTTGGTTCCCGTCTTGAGATAGTAAACCGTTGTCCGTTCCTCCACGGATGCGGAAGATATGTCGCCGTTAAAATAGATACCGTTGTTTTTATCCGATACAAGTGTTTCGTCGTAAACGAATCGGCTGTTTATATCCACGAAATCGGGCATATGATCAACCTTGGTCAATATTCTTCCTTGGCCGTTTAAGTCTAACGTACCGTTTTCCAAGGTATAGTGGTAATTCCAATTGCCGACGGTTAATATTTTTTCATTTTGAATCACTTGAAGGTCCCAGTCCGAAAAATAGGAGGCGATTTCATCGGAAATTAAAACATCCTTTTCCCGAAAAGTCATGGCTTCCCCGTAGCCTTCCCATGAACCGAGCAGCGTCTTTTTGTCTTCTTCCGCCTCTTTATAGATTTTCACCGCCATTTCGGATGACACGGTAACGTTCCCTTCCGTACCGCCGCTTACAAAAGGAGGCGGCACGTTTTTACCTTGGTTCATGACTTTATCCGCGATCCTACAGCTTGACAGCAAAAATCCGATCAGGATGACGGCTGCGATCGTTACAAGAAATTTCAACCTCATGCTCTTCTCCTCGACTTCGTTGTTTTTTGTTTAATTCAAAAACTCCACGGTAAATCGTAAATTCTTGTACTCGTTCTGATATCTTGAAACGATTTTTTGGTAATCCTCTTTCGTCTGATCTATAATCTCGTCTTTCAATTTTTCTTCCAAAAGAATTTTCTGCTCGTTGATAATGTTCACAAACTCGTCGGGAGAAATCTTGTTAAACAACCGATTGATCACGTGATCTTCCACGACTTTCACGTCATGGCTGACGATTTTCGGCTTGCCTACTCGAATTCGAAATTCGTCCTCCCTTTTTGCCACGTTGATAATTTCGGAGCCGGCAATGATTTCCCCGTTTACTTTGATTAAAACCCGAGCTTCTTTACCCATTTTTGTCTTTTCCGTGCGGGTAATGATCTCCTCGTAGACGTATTTGGTGCTGCAAAAAACCAAGGAGGTCTCCAAGGAATCCTTGATTTCCATATAGGCTTTTTCGATGGTGGCCATTTTGTAAAAGTAGATAGCCGCAATAACGGCAGCGAGCAAAACGACAATGAGAATAGCAATACCGATTGAACAATAAGGTTTTTTTACATTTTGTCATTCATTTTTGATTTTTGTAATTGCTGCCGGAAAATCAAACTC
>JAAYHZ010000224.1 GCA_012744235.1 Clostridiaceae bacterium | reverse complement strand
CAACTCACATTTCAAATTCTACAGTACGGCATCTTCTTTTTCAAAGTTCATTTTATTTCACTACAGGAATGCTCCTTTTTCATTAAAAGTTCGTATTCTTATATAAACGCGTTTTTCGACCTTTGCAGCAAGCTTTCGATAGCCTTCGGAGATTTATTTATAAGATTGGCGATTTGCTTGATGCTTTTTCCGTCTGCGTATTTTAACATCAGCACGATCCTGTAGTGTTCGGGAATCTTTTTTAAGCATTCGCAAACTCTTTGGCTTTCAAGGGCCGATTCCACTACCTTTTCGATATCTTGCAAAGGATCGCTTAAGCCTTCCGTGAGGGCGTCATTGATGTCGACCGTCTCCGTTCGCTGCCGATACTGCTTTCGATAAAAGTCATGAAGCTTATTTCTTGCTATTTTGAATATCCATGTTCGATATGTACACAGCCCTTTAAACCTTCCCAACCCTATTAGAACGTCAAGAAATATATCTTGCGTTATATCCTCCGCTCGTGCGGCATCCAATCCCGTTCGAAGGAAGATATACCGGTAGATTTCGTTGACGTAAGTACGGTATAGGGCTATGAATTTTTCTTCCTTCAGGTTCTCCGCTTCTTTCATCCGAATATCTCATTCCTCCGTTATTTCAAGCTCCATGGCGGCAAGAATATGTTCCTTGTACCGTATTTCGACTTTTAAAGTGCCGGCCGAAACCTTATCCCCATCCAAAGCAAAAACGAGAATACCTTTTTTTTCGACGGGAAATTTCTGCGTATCGGTCTTAATCTCCTTTTCGTTCATGTACCACTTGACCGTATACTCCATCCCTTTCACGGATTCAATAAAGTATACGCTTAAATAGACATCCTTCCCCGCTTTTAACTGTTCGGGCTGCGCCGCTTTTTCCAAATCGCTCCTTTCGGTATATTGCCGGTCCGAAACAACGAAGCTTGCGACGGTATTGGACCTTTCGCAGCCGATCATGGAGAATATGAACAACACGGTTAATGTAAATAAAAATACTTTCTTTAAATTTTCTTTCATGCAGGTGAACCTCCTTATTCACCGTAATATTCGATCTTTGGAATGACTATAAGGCATATGCTCTTACCTTCCGATCTTCTTATCTTCTCATTACGATGGACTTCTCCTTTCATAAATTTATCATTGCTTTCAATAAGGTAGTCGTAAACGATGTTAAAATCCTTCGAGAAAATATAAATATTTTCGATAAATCAATCCGGATTAAAAAGAAGACCGTTTTCGATGGAAAGCCGGAATTGTAATCGGTTCGTTTTTTCCGTATACTAAAGATACAAGCAACACGAAAAGCTCATAAGCGGGATACATTTATTACCTGTTTATGCTGAAAAAACTTATTGCAGATAGTTGACAAAGAAAAAAATCCATGCTACAATAATCAAGCCTATTAGATGTAGGAGAAATGCCGAAGTGGCGGAACTGGCAGACGCACAGGACTTAAAATCCTGCGGTCCTAAAAGACCGTACCGGTTCGATTCCGGTCTCCGGCACCACATCGCGGGATGGAGCAGTTCGGTAGCTCGTCGGGCTCATAACCCGAAGGTCGTGGGTTCAAATCCCTCTCCCGCAACCAATCTCGTAGCCCTGTTAGATTCAATCCGACAGGGCTTTTTACTGCCTAAGACTTGTATATTTTTCATAATCTACCGTTTGACAACCCTTTACATTTATGCTACAGTTGAGAATGAATTCATAATGAAAAGGGTGGAAACGTGATCATTTAATCTATTTTTCGAAACCGTAAAATATAAAGTTGATGGCTTTTAATAAAGCTTTATTTTTATTTATATTTCTTGCGGGCCGAAAATTAGATTAAGATAGTGTCCATATCCTTTTTTTCTTTTGTTTTCTTGCTGTCTGTCTTTTTCTCGGTCCTCGTAGAATTTTTCGGAGGATGTTATGCTGCAAATAAAAAACCTTACCGTTATACACAAAAAAGATTTGAAGGTCTTGTTAGACGATTTTTCTTTTTCCTTGAATCCCGGGAACAAGGCGGTAATCATAGGGGAAGAGGGAAACGGCAAGTCCACTTTGCTGAAATTAATTTATGATGAAAAGCTTGTGGAAGACTATGTAGAGTATAAAGGAGAAATCATCAAAGGAACCGGCAGGATCGGGTATGTAGCCCAAGAGTTAGCCGAAGAGCAACGGTCACAAACCGTGTTTCAATACTTCTCGGAAAGCCCTTACTTTTTCGATTTGAATCCGAAAGAGCTGTCGGAAATTGCCGTCAAGCTCGGTCTGCCTCATGATATCTATTATTCCCAACAGCTTGTGGGTACTCTGTCGGGAGGAGAAAAGGTGAAAGTACAGTTTGCCAAAATGCTTATGGGAAGACCGGATGTTTTGCTTCTGGATGAACCTACAAACGACATCGATATTGATACCTTGGAATGGCTGGAGGAATATATCAATATCTGCGGCCTTCCCTTAATTTTCGTATCCCATGATGAAACATTAATCGAAAAAACAGCCAATGTGATAATCCACATCGAGCAAGTGCGGCGGAAAACCTTATCTCGTCATACCATAGCCAAAATGCCGTATACTCAATATCTTCAAGAAAGAGAAGCCAAGCTGTCACACCAAGAACAGATAGCCAAAAAAGAACAAAGCGAATTCGAAGCGCGGATGGAAAAATACCGAAAAATTTACCGGCAGGTTGAACATGAGCAAAGAACGATAAGCAGAGGGGACCCTTCCGGAGGCCGGCTGCTAAAGAAAAAAATGAAATCGCTAAAAGCCATGGGCAAACGTTTCGAAAAAGAAAAAGAGTCCATGACCCAAGCTCCGGATACGGAAGAAGCCATTATGATTAAGTTCGATGAAAACATCACGGTTCCGAAGGGAAAAACCGTTATCGATTTTGAATCGGACCTTTTGTGCATTGGGGAACGGGTTTTGTCTCGAAACATTAAACTTATGGTTACCGGCGGACAAAAGATATGTATTATCGGTAAAAACGGCATCGGAAAAAGCATTCTGCTTAAAAAAATAACCGAGCAAATCTTGGACAGGGAAGATATCAAGGTTGGGTATATGCCTCAGGATTACGAAGAAATGCTGGATCTTACGCTGACACCGGTGGAGTTTTTGTCGAAAACCGGGAGAAAAGAAGAGGTCACAAGAATCCGAACCTATTTAGGCAGTATGAAATATACTACGGACGAAATGGAGCATACCGTATCCGAATTATCCAGAGGTCAAAAGGCGAAGCTTCTGTTTATTAAAATGATTTTGGAAGGCTGCAATGTTTTGGTCCTTGATGAGCCTACACGAAACTTTTCTCCTTTGTCCAATCCCGTTATTCGAGATGTGTTAAAGTCATATAACGGAGTAATTCTGTCCGTGTCTCACGACAGGAAATACATTAAAGAAGTCTGCGACCAAATATACGAGCTAACGGAAGCCGGACTTGTATATATGGAAAAGCCCTCTTTCTAGAGGGTTTTTTCATTGATTACAAACTATTTTTGTCACACATATATTAAAAAAAGCTGCAGAAGATAAACTAAAACGATATGGTGAAGGAGATGGATATATGCCAAAGGACAGCCAACCGGACAATAAAAAAGCGCGAATGGTCAAGTGTAAAGGACAAACACCCATTACCAAGGAAAACATGAATCAAAACAAAAATGCAAAGAAAAAGTCCGTTAAGAATAAGGATGTTTAAGGAGGAGATCGTATGGCGAAAGCGGGAATGAGACGACCGGACCCCAAAGATTCGGGCCCAAAGCCGCCAAAAAACGAGATGCCTCCCGTTCCGGAAATTCAAGGGAGAGCAAAAACCTCAAAAAAGAAAGCAAAACCCATGGATCGAGAATAGAAAATCAAAATCAAAAACCCCCGATCAAAATCGGGGGTTCTCGTGTCTTATCATAAGTTCATCGATTCTTTACCTTTGTGTATAAATATTAGTATAACGGTGCCATGATCTTGAATACTTCTCCGCGTTCAAAGAATTCATACTCTTCTACGCTGTATACTTCGTCGATCAGTTTTTGCAAGCCGGCATCGTACAATTGATCGATGTATTGGGACCATTCGCTGTTGAAGTCTGCAATTTGGCCGTTCAATGCACGATTCTTAAAGTCGTTGATAATCGGATTCATTTGAGGATCCAATTCCGCTTTCAGTTCGGTATACTTCTTGTACAGTTCATCTCCCATGTAAATTTGAGAAATATATTTCACCGGATCCAACGCATATTTTTCGTACAAGTTGTTCGCGTACATGTAAGCAGGAACGGACCAGTAACCGTCATTAACGGCGGCATCGATTTCACGCTGAGCGGTAGGCCATTGCATCAACCAGCAGGTAAACGGTCTGACGTTTCCTCTGTATTGAGGTTCCAAATCCGCTTGCGGGGTAATGATCATGGTGCTCTTGTAGGGTTCGCCTGCCCACTTCCAATGGATTCCTTCAATACCGTAGTGGTATCTGTAGAAAATATCTTCTTCGGTATAGATCATGTATTGAAGCATTCTTAAAATTCTTTCAAGCTTCGCATCGCTAACTTGTGCACCGATCATTTCGGTTCTGGATAATCCGACGCCGAATGTATCGATACTGTAGGTCATGTCTACCAATTTTCCTTCGGGTCCTCTGAACATGGGTCCCATGACAAAACGAGCGTTTTCGTCCACGCCTAACAGGATGTTTTGAGGCGGATAGTTTCTGTAAATGTCGTTAGTCAGCTGCAAGTAACCGTCTCTGTGGCCTTGGAAAATACCCATCTTGTTAGTAGAGCTAAGCTGCTGGTATTCGGCAACCCATCCGGCTTGTCCGGGCAGTCTTCTGATGTAGCCCTTGTTCAAGTTGTCGGAAATCCAAGCCAAATAGTCTCTGTAAGGTGTGTAAGCAACCTTCGGAACGATGTCTCCGGTAATGGGATCTTCGTAGAGGTAGTTCAAGTCATAAACGAATCCGAAGAGACCTTCTTGGGTCATGTTTGTCCATGCGGATTCCGGTAGGTACATCATACCGTAGGTATCGTCTTCACCGTTTCCGTCCGGGTCGTCTTCCGTGAATTTTCTCAGAATGTCGTTGAACTCTTCGAATGTGAAATTGCCTTCGCCGACGAACAAGTTGTCGTTAAACTGATCGAAACCTTCGGTAATCATTTTTACAGGCTTTAATTGGCTCATATCCATTTCATATCCGATGGCTTCCAACCAGTCGAGATTGATAATGGTTGCGTCGTAGAAATATTGTGCCGAGGCAAATCCGATGTGGGTAATTCCCAAATACTCATCGGTTGTTCCTTCCACTAAATTATACTTGAAGCCAATGGGCATCTTTTGTAACAATTCGTAATAACCGGGCAGATATTTTTGGAAAAAGCTCAAGGGAATCGAACGAGTCAATCCTTCTTTTAACATGTCCGCAGGTTGTCTCGGACCTCCGGGCATGAACATGAAGTCAGGAACGTCTCCCGAGGCAACAAGCGCAGCCATTCCTTCCTTATCGTTTAAGGAATCTCTAGCCCATACTTGTAAATCCACGTTGAACATTTCTTCCAGTTCCAACTCGTCCCATCTTCCGTCTTGCCAGTCGGTGTTCAGCTGGGTGATCCAAGAAATTTCCATGAATTCTTCAAAGGGATTTTCTTCAACAACCGTGGTGGTTGTTTCCAATGTAGTGCCTTTTGTAGTAGTTCCGGTCGAGCTTGTTGTTTTGCTGCCGGTTTCATTCGGATTTTGTTCCGTTTTTGTGCATGCGGCAAAAGACAGAATCAAAACCGTGGCCAATAGAAAGCATATAAGCTTCTTCATTATATAACCTCCAAATATAGCGTTTTCGATGTAACCGTTTGATTACATACATCGGCGAATTATAACACAACGAAACGGTAAATTAACCGGTGAATTTCGTCGATAAACGAATTGTGTGATTTTTTTATCAAATGGTTCTACATTCGAAGTAATTAAAATATAAATTCACCAATTTGGATTTTTAATTACAAAACAATTTTGTTTGCAAACGAATGATCTCCATGCTAACCTATAGTTAAATAAAGCGAAGAATGAATGTAAAACGGAGGAGACAAAGAGGGTTCTTTGCCGACAAGATTATGAAGACAAGTCTGTTTATATTCCCGAATAAAGACCGTTCCTATTTTGACATCATCGACGAAGTCCAAAAAGTCGGTTTTGACGGTATCGAGCTGTACCGAGCATGCGAATTGCTCCGGCCGGATACGGAAGCGGCGGAAAAAATAGGGGAATATGCCGCATCGAAAGGTGTAGCCATCAGCTGTATCTCCGTAGGTGCGAATCTATGGCGGGATAATCCGTCGGAGGATATTCTGCTTTTAAAGCGCTATGTTGATGTAGCCAAGGCGTTGGGCACACCTTATCTTCACCATACCTTAGGCTCGGTCATGAGGCATAAGGATATGAACCTTCGATATCGGTGCATTTTGTCCAATATTACAAAGGCTCTGAGAGAGATTTGCGGTTATGCCAAAGAAAAGGGAATTACCGTTATAAACGAAAACCAAGGCTATATTACCAACGGCGTTCCTTTTTTTGAAGAGCTTTTGAGCGAAATCGATTTTGACAATTACGGATTGGTTGCGGACTTAGGAAACATTCTTTTTACGGACTGCCGGCCGGAAGCTTTCGTAGGACGTTTCGCTCCCTTCATCAAGCACGTCCACGTAAAAGATTATTTGTATAAATCCGGCGGAGGACTATTCCCCGGGGAAGAATGGATGATGACAAAGGAAGGAAACTATCTTTACGATGCCGTTATCGGATACGGTGTCATCGACTTTCAAAAGGTTTTCCGAATATTAAAATCGGCGGGTTATGACGGCTATTTCTCCATGGAATGCGGCAGAGAAACGGGGCTTCCTCATAACATTGAAAAAGGTTTGAGGAATATGAAGCGGTATTACGAAAATTGCTGAAGAAAGGATCGTTTGCATATGAAAAGAATTTGCACTTTGCACGATGCATGGGTATCTTGGTGTTCGGGTGAAAAGTTCCCGATAGCATTTTTTGGCGACAGCACCACGGACGGAAACACCACCACGGGGTATGAACGCAACCAATTCGGAAAAGACAGCTTGAACCCCAATGCTTATTGTAAGATTTTGGAGGACAGACTCCGGGAGGCGACGGAAAACCGGGAATTGAGGATATACAACGCAGGATTCAGCGGTACGACGGCCAAATGGGGCAGGGAAAACTTTCAACAGGTGTTTTTGGATAATCCTCATTACAAGGACGTGAAGATGATCGGCATCAGCTACGGCATCAACGATCGGCTGCTGTATACCGATGTGAAGTCCTACAAAAACTCCTTCAAGGAAGACGTAAAACAAATAGCGGAAATGTGTCTTGCCAACGGTATTCAACCCTTTTTGCTAACGACCCAAGCCGTTGTGGAGCCCGGTGTTACCACGGTTATTAAAACCCAATATCCTTTGCGAACAAGCGTCCTGATAAAAACCATTGCGAACCGGGTGAAGGAGGAGCTGGCGGAAGAGATGGGCTTGGAATTGCTGGATTTGAATCGGTACACGGAGGAATTTTTGAAGTATGCCTCATTCGGATTGAACGAAATCATTCCGGATCGACTCCATTTCGGAAATATCGGCCACCGGTTCGAAGCGGAAGTGCTGTTTTCTCTGATCAATCCCCAAACCATATTCATTGAAGATGCTTGTTTAATCGATTATTCGAACCAATCGGTGGGAAAAAGCGTCCCGGACGATTGGCTGACATTGACGAAAGCGGATCAAGACGGCTTTAAGGTCTTCACGAACCGTGAAAAAGAAGATGCCGACGACTTGATTCTTTTCAGCGTATATGTATTTAATAAAGCAAGAAGAAGGCTTTCCATTAAAGCCGTAAAATGCGGTTTCGGGTCGGAAACGTATGTAAAAATAAACGGGGAAAGAAAACCGCTGACGGATGTAAAGACCGATTTGGGCATGTTGGAATTAGGACTTCATAAATTGGAGGCCTTTTCAGGGCAATCAAAACACGTAGATTTTAAAGGCTTTATTTTGGAATAAGTCGGTATCCTTAAATTATTGAAAAACTAAAAAACCTAAAAGGAGCAAGGAGTAAGACATGTATATCAAGAATCGTATTTTACCCGTACCTCAAGAGCTTAAATTGACAAAAGGAAAATGTGTTGTGTTGGGGAAGCCCGGATCTGCATTATATAGGCTGGAAATCGGTGAACTGCCGAACACCCCCGTTGTGAAAAGTGCTTTGGAGCTGTTAACCGACCACCTGACGGGCATTTTAAATGCAGATGCATACGATGCAAACGGCGATATTCCCATAAGAATATCGGTAGGAACGGCTCCCTCCGGTATAAAGAATCCGGATCAAGGCTACCGTTTGGAAGTATCTTCGGAAGGCGTGGAGCTTATAGGATTCGGCGATCTCGGTTTGTTTTACGGCGCATTGACGTTAAAGCAATGCTTGGTCTTGGAAGACAATAAATTGGCGCTGCCCTTTATGAAAATAACCGACTGGCCCGATTTAAAAACCCGCGGTCACTTTATGGAAAGCCGTTACGGTTCCAACTTAATGACCTTGGATGATTGGAAGTACGTTGTGGACCATATGGCCGGGATGAAAATGAACCAATTGGTAATATCGGTATACGGATGCTGGTGCGTACAGTACGACGGCCGAGTCAGCGAATATATGTACGTTCCCATAAAAAAATACCCGAAATTAAAAACCCCGGTGGTTATCAAATACTACTCTCCTTCCCAAGGCCGCTGGATCAATGAGGAATGCTTGCCGCCTATGTTCGAGCAGGACTTTTTGGGCGAGCTGATCGCTTACGGAAAAACCAAGGGCGTTACCGTATTCCCTTTGTTTAACTCCTACGGACACAATACGCTGATACCCGCACAATATCCGGAAGTATCCGCGAAAGACGAAAACGGCGAACCTACCTTGACCGGTTTTTGTACCGCAAATCCGAAAACCTACGAAATGCTGTTTGATATCTATGATGAAATCATCGACCGCTATTTGAAGCCCAACAGAATTGATTGCTTCCATGTCGGCTTGGACGAAGTCTGGGACGGCATTGCATTGAATGCGGAAGATATCTACCGAATTCGTTCGCCTTGGTGTAAATGTGAAAAATGCAAGGACATCGACCGTAAGAAGCTCTTTATCAATCATGCCATACGCCTTTTGACGCACCTGAAGGAAAGAGGCATGAAAAATATCTATATGTACCACGACATGCTTATCGGGCACGGCAGATCTACGGACGGAGACGCTACGGAAGATATGATGAGAGCTCTAAAGGAAAACGACTTGACGGATGTAGTGGTTATCGACTGGTGGACCTATTCCGACTTCCAAGAAAACTTGATGTTCCAAACCACACGACCCGAATTGGGATTAAGAAGAACGGTGAAGCCTTGGAACGGGTATTACCATTGGACGTTGGTGACCCATCCTTTAAGAAATATCAAGCTGTTGGCCGATATGGGACATAAAGAAGGCGTAGAAGGAATGCAATCCTATTCCGCATGGGACGAAAGCTACGACCGAAATCACGTGTGCCAAGCCGATTACAGCTGGAATTATGAAGGCACCGGTTCTTTAGAGCAAATGAAGCTCCATTACGTAGATCATTATTTCGGTACCCAACAGGAAAAGGCAAAAACCGCCTTTGCTTTATTGGACCTCATAACCGAAGACCGTAAGGGCAGCTTCGAAAACGGAGGTCCCATCGTTTCCAACTACCGACTCATGCTGAGCACCCTGTCCTATTATTTCTACAGCTATGTACGAGCCGGCAAGCCTTATCCCCGTTCCTTCCCGGGAGAAGCGGTGGCTGCCCTGTTAAGCGACCGTTCGAAGTACGAGAAGGCTTTGTTGGAAATCCGGGCGATGGCAAAACAGGCCAAAGAGCTGTTCGAAGAAATCGCTTTGGATCCGAGATGCAACGTAAGAATGGCACTTCGTTATGCCTACGAAGCCAATTACTACTTGTGTCTTGTGGAAGATTATTTGGCCTTGCTGCAGATGGTTGACTACAATGAATCCTCTTGCCCCTATAAATACGAAAAGATCAAGAATTTAGCCGGAGAACGTAAATTGGCAAGGCTTTCTTTGATGGGACAAATGGAGCGGACGAAAGAAAAATTCTTGTTCGCGAGCCACTTAAGAAACCAAAGCATTTTCATGCAGTTCTTTGCAGACTTAGAAGGCTATTTGGCGGAAACGGATCCGTCGAAGGTCTCCTTGGATTTTACGGACTTAAGTCCTATCGCAAGCCAAGCATTCAAAGAATTAAGGTAAATGAACAACGAGTTAGAAAAAGGAGCGCCGCTCCTTTTTTCTTTGTCTCGGTATATAGTAATATTCGGACTTTAGATATATAATATAACGAAAGGCATAGGATATAAACCTTTTACAAAAGTTATATACGTTTCAAAGATTGTGAGGAGAAAATGGCTAAAAACAAATGGATATTTTATACGGCGGCAATCGCGGTAATACTTTTAATCGTTATTCTTTCCCTGGCGCTCCCCGGAATGATTCCCAAAAATGAAGGCTCTGAAAAGGACCTTCATGAAACGATGGGATACCAAGAAGAGGTAACAACAGGAAAGCCTATCACCGTTCCGCCGGAAACCGTAACCGAGACGAAGAAAGAAACCCAAAAAGAAACGGCACAAACGACGCAAGAAACAACACGAAGGGAAACGACGCAAGAAACCACCCGAGAGGAAACAACGCCGGAAGAAACAACCGAAAACAAGCCCGCAGAAAAAACGACGTCGGAGACAACGAAGGAAAGCGAAACCGTTGTCGAAGACCCTTACATAGATGAATCGGACTATCCTACTCCGAAAGACATAAAAGCAAAAGCCGTCTACCTGAACGCCGGAGCCGCAGGCACACCGAGCGTCATCAACTATATCATCGATTTGGCGAATAATACCGAATTGAACGCGGTGGGTATCGATATTAAAGACGGCCCCATCGCTTATCCTTCCGAGGTGAAGTATGCAAAGGAGTACGGACTGTACGGCGTATATTACTACCCGGACGAGCTCATTGCCAAGCTGCACGACAATGACATCTATGTCATCGGCAGACTGGTTTGTTTCAGAGACCCCGCATTGGCGGAAAAGAAACCGGAATAGGCGATACATACGGCAAGCGGGGAAATATGGAAAGAAAACGGCACCACCGCTTGGCTGAACCCCTATCATCCGGATGTTCAAAAATATTTGTTGGATCTGGCAACGGAAGCGGCCAAAAAGGGCTTTGACGAAATCCAATTCGACTATATAAGGTTTCCCACGGGAACATATGGCAAGGATTATTACGGAGAAAACCTTCCGAGCAAAACGGAAGCGGTTGAAGCATTCCTGGATGCGGCAGTGAAAGCTTTAAGGCCTTACGGAGTAAAGGTTACCGCGGATATTTTCGGTATCGTAGGATTAAGCCAAGCCGACGGTTATGCCATAGGCCAGCACCTTGAAACGATCGGTAAAAACATCGACTACATATGCCCCATGGTTTACCCCTCTCACTATGCCAACGGCAGCAACAGCGTAATGGGCAACGGTACCGGAACCATTCTCAACGGTGTACTTTACAAAGCTCCGGATTTAAACCCCTATGAAATCGTGTACGGAACGCTGATTCGAATGAGGGAAAGAATTGCAAAGGTCGAAAATTACAAGGCGAGTTTAAGACCGTATCTCCAAGCCTTCAGCGCGTCCTATTTGCCGAAGGGCTATTACCAACGCTACGAAGCGGAACAAATCCGTCAGCAAATTCAAGCCGTATACGATGCCGGCTACGAAGAATGGATTTTATGGGACCACAGCAGCAACTACCCGAGAGACGCATTTTTACCGAAGAAAAGCTCTTCCGAGACGGAAAAAAACGAAAGTGACGGGCAATGATTGTAATGAAAACGATATTTCGCTATACTTTTATCAAATAAATGAAGGGATAAGGAGAGTCTAAAGAATGAGCATATTGGATACACGAGTAATCAGCTCTTTGGAAAAAGTGTTTCCGGATTGTGAGCTTCAAGCGGCCGAATGGAAAAAAGGCTCCATGCTGTCCAACGAAGTTTACACTTTCCAAATAGCATATAAATGGAATTCTTTATTAAAAAAAGGTGTCAAGCTTCATGTCGTAAGTACAATCGCCTCGTCGGTAACCATGTACAGCGTAGGTCTCATGCCCGTGGAAATGCCGGCTTACGGAGATCATGACGATAATGTATTAAGAGGCAAGCCCGGCATGTATCCGGATATTTTGTATCCTATATGTCCGGACGGATTGGTTTTATTGCCGCATCAGTGGAGATCTTTGTGGATTACCGTTAATCCGAAAGGAAAAGTGCCTCCCGGCGAATATACCATTGAAGTTCTTTTTGAAACCAAGGAAGGGGACCTTCTGGCAAGAGAAAGCTTTGAAATTGAAATCATCGGTATGGAACTGCCGAAGCAAAAATTGATCTTTACCCAATGGTTCCACTCGGATTGTATCGCTACTTGGTACAAGACGGAGGTTTTCAGCGAAGAGCATTGGAAGCTTCTGGAACGATACGTAAAGACGGCAGCCGCGCACGGAATCAACATGATTTTAACGCCGGTATTCACTCCGCCTTTGGACACGGCGGTAGGGGGAGAACGTCCTACCGTTCAATTGGTGGATGTGAAGAAAACCCAAGATACCTACAGCTTCAATTTCGATAAGCTGACTCGATGGGTGAATATGTGCAAAGCCAACGGAATCGAATATTTTGAGATTTCTCACTTGTTTACCCAGTGGGGTGCGAAGCATGCGCCGAAAATTATGGCGGATGTGGACGGTGAGTACAAGAGAATCTTCGGATGGGAAACCGATGCCGCGGGAGAAGATTACAAGCATTTCTTGGATTGCTTCCTGCCTGCGTTGGTATCCTATATCAAAGAAAACGGCTTGGCGGACCGCTGCTTCTTCCATATTTCCTATGAGCCCGGTAAGGACCACTTGGAGTCCTATGCCAAAGCCGGCAGCATCATCATGGAGCATGTGAAGGACTTCCCGGTAATCGATGCGTTGTCCGATTACGAGTTTTATAAAAACGGTTTGGTGAAAAACCCCATACCGGCGAATAACCACATTGAACCTTTCTTGGAAAATAACGTTCCGAACCTATGGACATACTATTGCTGCGGACAGTACAAGAAGGTTTCAAATCGTTTTATCGATATGCCTTCCGCTCGAAATCGCATTATCGGACTGCAATTGTATAAATTCAACATTGTCGGGTTCCTGCAATGGGGTCACAACTTCTGGTATTCCCACCAATCTCGTTATCCCATTGATCCCTTCCGAGTTGCCGACGGCGGATTTTGGGTACCTGCAGGGGACGCCTACTCCGTATATCCCGGAGAAGACGGACCTATCGAATCCATTCGTTTGGACGTATTCTACGACGCACTGCAGGACTTGCGTGCACTGAATCTTTTGGAACAGTACATCGGCAAAGAAGAAACGATCAAGCTTCTGGAAAAGGATATGGGCAAGCCCTTGACCTTTGATGAATATCCGAAGGATGCACAATGGCTTTTAAATAAAAGAGAAGAAATCAACAAAAAGCTGAAGGAATTTATTTAAAAATAAGAAAGAAATAATGAAGCCGGTCTTCGAAAGACCGGCTTTTTCGATTTAACGGAGAGAGAATTTATCTCCCGAATCGTATTTTACGAATTCCGGATTATGAAACACTTCGTCGATTAGCTTTTGCAATCCCGCTGCATACAATTGGTCTATGTATTGAGCCCATTCGGAGTTGTAATCGGCGATTTCTCCGTTGAGCGCTCGATTTTTGAAATCTTTGACAACCGCATCGATTTGGGGTTTGACTTCCGCATTGAGCTCCATATATTTATCATACAGATCGTATCCCATGTAGGCGGCGGAAGCGAATTTCTCCGGATTCATGGCGTATTTTTCAAACAATCCGTAAGCGTGCATAAACGGCATGTATGCCCAGAAACCGTATTTTACGGCGTTGTCAATCTGCTTTTGAACGGTGGAGGGATAGTACCACAATCCGAATACATTCAAAGAGCCTCCTCGGTATTCGGGAGGCAGCTCCGCCGTAGGCGTAGCGATCAAGGTGCTGACATAAGGTTCTCCCGACCATTTGTAGTGAATGCCTTCGATTCCGTATTTGTAGCGATACCAAATTTCTTGGCTGTGGAAGGTGGTGTATTGCAGAATGGCGAATATTCTTTCCAGCTTTGCATCGTCCACTTGGGCACCGATCATTTGAACTCGATACGTTCCTGTTCCGTAGGGGTCGATGTCGTAAGTCATATCCACTAAGGTTCCGTCCGGTCCTCGGAATATCGGTCCCATGACAAAGCGAGCATTTTCGTCGGTGTTAAGAAGAATGTTTTGCGGAGGATATGTTCTGTTTTCTTCGCTGTTCAAGGCCAAGTACCTGTCTCCGTTGGCTTGGATGATACCGACCTTGTTCGATTGGGTTGCGGCGGAAAATTCGACGATCCAGCTTTGCTGTCCGGGGAGTTTTTTCATATAGCCTTTTTGCAAATTATTGGAGATCCATTGCAGGTAATCTCTGTAGGGCGTGTAAGCATATGAGGGAACAACGTTTCCGGTAACAGGATCTTTATACAGATACTCGGTTCTGTGAACGAAGCCGAACAAACCGGTTTGGGTCATATTGGGATAGCGTCAATATACATTCGGAAATAAAAAGAGAGAGTTCACCCTTATGATAAGATTAAATCTTGTCTGTATCATATATCATTTCCATCAATTTTTCCACATTTGTTTTTTTTAATTGATTATTACACATCACCTATTTAAGAATTCATGAAGACAATAGCATATGCACAAGTAAAGTACTCATTTATTCCACGGTTCGCTTTACGACGAGCCTCTGCTGGCATGGTTAGTGGCCTCTGCGGCATCTTCCTACAGGGTGAAGCCGGATACGGCGTTGTGTGTTTGATGCCAGGCAGACAAGCCTAACATGCCGTCTACTCATCGTAAAGCGACTTTCGCGGCATAAAGCCTACCGTCACTCGGTTACAAAGTCATAGCGGTTCAAGCTGCTTATGCGTCCCAAGCCAGTGTGGTCATATTCTTTAGCCACTTCATACTGCTCCTTTCCAAACCATGTATGTGACGTCTGGTATCTTCCGCATACGT
>JAAYHZ010000223.1 GCA_012744235.1 Clostridiaceae bacterium | reverse complement strand
GAAGGTGCCGCTCACGGCTTTGGCTACAATACGAAAACTCCCCAACAGCTGTTTGCCTTGGGGAAAATGCATGAGTTCGTTGAACGAATCTGAACCGTATGAACGGGAATGTGATGTTATATCTTGATCGGGAAAGGTTATAAATATGAAGGAATTAAGAGAAAAAACCGGTTTTATCATCGATATGGACGGCGTCCTTTACCACGGGAATCGATTGCTGGAGGGGGCGAAAGAGTTTGTTGACGCATTAAGAAAGTATAATAAAAGGTTTTTGTTTTTAACCAACAGCTCGGAACGCTCCCGAAGGGAGCTGTCGCAAAAGCTTGCGCGAATGGGAATCGAAGTAGAGGATCAATATTTTTATACCAGCGCCTTGGCAACGGCCGCTTTTTTGCAATCCCAAAAGCCCGGGGGATCGGTGTTTGTTATCGGGGAGGCGGGGCTGATTAATGCATTGTACGATGCGGGACTTTCGATGAACGATGTAAACCCGGATTATGTGGTGGTAGGAGAGACGCGAAACTACAATTACCACGTAATCGAGCATGCGGTTCATTTGGTTCTAAAAGGAGCCAAGCTTATAGGGACCAATTCGGACCTTACCGGTCCTACGGAAAAAGGAATTGTCCCTGCAACCCGAGCGCTGATTGCTCCCATTGAATTGGCAACCGGTGTAAAACCCTATTTTGTGGGAAAGCCGAATCCCTTAATGATGAGGCACGGATTAAAGCTCTTAGGCTGCGACAGTTCGGAGACGGTCATTATCGGAGACCGTATGGATACCGATATTATTGCCGGAATCGAATCGGAAATTGATACGGTATTGGTTTTAAGCGGCGTTTCCACGCCGGAGAATATCAAGAGATTTGCATATCGACCGAAATACATTTTAAACGGTATCGGCGATGTGTTTAAGGACTAAGCGTCACTTGGGTTGAACTGCCCGGGATGATGTGCTAGTATTTCATAATATAAATTTAAGTTATAAGGAGAACTGTAAATGACATACGAGGACATATTTGCAAAATGTAATACCGACGCAGGTTATTTTGGTGCTTTTAGGGCTGCAGGGGACAGAACCTTTACGATGCCTGTTATCGATTCGGTGCCCGGTTCGAAAATGACCATTGCAGGCAAACAGTATATTATGTGGTCAATCAACAATTATTTAGGTCTGGCCGGACACGAAGAAGTGAAGCAAGCGGCAAAAGAAGCATTGGAAATCTGGAGCACAAGCGGCCCTATGGGCTCAAGAATGATGAGCGGCAACACACCGGAGCACATTGCTTTGGAAGAAGGGTTGGCCGACTTTGCACAAAAAGAGTCGTCCATCCTGTTTAACTACGGCTATTTGGGTGTTATCGGTACCGTTGCATCTTTAGTAGGTCCCGATGATGTCATTGTTATGGACAAGCTGGCCCATGCTTCCATCGTGGACGCAGCTATTTCCGCGGTTTCCGACCGAAGAAAGCTTCGCGTATTCAAGCACAACGATATGGACAGCCTTGAAAAAATATTAAAGCAGGTGAATGAAAAACGAAAAGGCGGCGTTCTGGTTTTAACCGAAGGTGTTTACGGAATGACCGGGGACTTGGCCAAATTGGATGAGATTTGCGCTTTAAAGGATAAATACGAAGCTCGATTATTCGTGGACGATGCCCACGGTGTAGGTGTCATGGGTAAAAACGGCGTCGGTACCGGCGAATATTTCGGCGTTCAAGATAAAATCGATATCTACTTCGGAACCTTTGCCAAGGCTTTTGCATCCATCGGAGGCTTTTCCGCCGCCGATAAGCCCGTAACGGAGTGGATTCGGTACAACTCCAGAACGCAGGTGTTCGCTAAAAGCTTGCCAATGATCTACGTCAAGAGTCTACAGAAGACGTTGGAGCTGGTGAGAAACGGAGCGGACAGAAGAAAGAAGCTGTTCCATATTTCCGACAAGTTATCCGAAGGATTGAAGGCCTTGGGCTTTTACGTGGGTGATGTAAAATCGCCGATTATTCCGGTATTTGTTCCGGGAGGGGACCCGAAAATCGGTATGGAATGGATTTTGTTCTTAAGAAACAAAGGAATCTTTACAACGGCCGTAATGTATCCCGTTATTCCGAAGAATTTTGTCGAATTTCGCATCATTCCCACGGCGGACCATACGGACGAAGACGTAGAGAAAACGTTGGAAGCCTTCAAATGCTTACGTGACGAAATGAAGATGGATCTGAACCTTGATCCGAAAGATATTCGAAGACTTTACGGTGAAGAAGAATGAATTTAATAAGCGGAATTCAACAAGTGGGAGTGGGCGTTAAGAAAGTTTACGAGGCCTTGGATTGGTATCACAAGCATTTAGGATTTAACACGCCGGTTATCGACGATGCCGGAACGGCGGAATTGATGCTGCCTTACACCGCCGGAAAGCCTCAAAAAAGGCACGCGGTTATGGCGTACAATCTGCAGGGAGGGGGAGGCTTGGAAATTTGGCAGTATGTTGATCGCACACCTTCTCCGCCTGCTTTCGACCTTCATTTAGGAGATTTGGGCATCCATATGACCAAAATCAAATCCAAAGATGTGAAAGCCTTGTATGACCGGCTAAAGAAAGAAAATGTCGCCGTCTTAGGGGATTTGAAAAAATCCCCGGACGGTCGGAGCGTGTTGTATTTTTCCGACCCTTACGGAAACCTTTTTCAAGCGGTGGAAACGGAAGAGGTCTTTAAGAAAACCAAATACAAAAACGGTGGCGTATTCGGAGCGGTAATCGGTGTTTCCGACATGGAGGCATCCGTTGCCTTTTATCGAGATGTGCTCGGATACGACCGGATCCTTTACGACCGTACCGAAGCTTTCGACGACTACAAAGAAATCCCCGGAGGAGCATGGATACTAAGGCGTGTGCTTTTAACTCATAGCAATAAAAGACCCGGTCCTTTCTCCCGGCTTTTTGGGAAAAGCGAAATCGAGTTGATAAGGTCCGAAGAACGAAAAGGAGAGAAAATATTCAAAGACCGGTTATGGGGCGATTTGGGCTTTATCCATTTGTGTTTTGATGTATTGGATATGAATGCGTTAAAAGAAAAATGCGAGAAAGCCGGTTTTCCTTTTACGGTGGACAGCGGTGCCGGGCAAAAAGGAGAATCCTTCGATATGGGACAAGGAGCCGGCCGTTTTTCCTACATAGAAGATCCCGACGGGACGTTGATCGAGTTTGTGGAAACCCATAAAATCCCTGTTATCAAGAAATTAGGGTGGTTTATCGACTTAAGAAAGAGAGATCGAGAAAAACCGCTGCCTGACTTTGTATTAAAACTGTTGGATATAGGGCGGGACTAAAAGTGAATGATAAAAAAGAAAAAACCGTGCTGATCACGGGAGCATCCAAAGGAATCGGAAGAGCGACTGCCGAAAAATTGGTCAAAAAAGGCTATCGTGTTATCGGTACCTGCAGGGAACCGGAAAGATTAAAGGAAGAAGATAAGGTTCAAGGCGTTCTTTACAAAAGGTTGGATTTGTCCGATGAAGAGAGCATCAAAAGGCTGCTTTCGGAAATACCGACGGTTGATGTATTAATCAACAATGCCGGCTCCAGTTTAATGGGACCTTTGGAGGAATTGTCCCAAGATACAATCAAAAAGCTTTTTCAGATTAATCTTTTCGGACATAGCATTGTGATGCAAGGAGTGTTACCCGGTATGCGAAAGCAAAAAAAGGGGCTGATTATTAATGTCACTTCTTTTGCATCCCGTACACCGGTTCCGTTTTCGGCCGTTTATGCATCGGCCAAGGCGGCTATGGAAACCCTGTCTTTTGCTCTTAACAGCGAAACCCGACAGTTCGGAGTTTTTGTGACGGCGGTTGCTCCTGTGTTCGTGAAAACAAACATATACCAAGAAAAAAGTTGTTCCAAAGAATCCGATTATTATCCCTACTACAAAAAAGTATCGGATATGCGTGATGCCGGCATAAACAACGGCGATTCGCCGGATATTATAGCAAAAAAGATTGTAAAGATTATGGAATTGAAAAAACCGAAGATGTTTTATGCCGTCGGAAGAAATTCTCGGTTTTTGCATTTGGCATCCCGACTGCTGCCGAAGGATGTTGTAATGAAAAACATCCGGAGAAAATTCGGAATCGATAAGTAAAAAGTTTTTGATCGATTCACGACTCATATAAATTTTTCGACGGTGCAATATATTGAAAGAACATAGATTGAGGTTAAGTATTAAGTATGAGAAAAGCTTTTCTTGCATATAGCTTGATTTTAATATTGATATTTTTATCCGCATGTAAAGCAAAAGAAGAACCGAAGGATTATTCGGCATTGGACCCGTATTTAACGGAACACCCGACGGAAGCCTTATTGGAGGACATATACGGCTTGGATACACATTTGACTTCGGGTAAAATCATCTATCTTCATAAATACTATGACCCGAAGGAAGAAGTATTGACTTATGATGTTACCTATGACAAAAGCGGCGGTATGGAGAGCTTTATTAAAAACACGGAAGAATTATTCGAAATGTCCATTCCCAAAGTATCGGAAAACACATACTCCGTAAAAAACAAGCAAATTCATATCACCATTCGTTTCGATGAAGACGACCGTGTTTCTTTATCGGTGAGAATTTCTTCGGTGTACAATTCCATTGTTTTCCCGTATATAGACAATGAATATCCGGATCGAATTATAAAGCCTTTTCCGGAATGGTTGAACGTATTTTCCGGAGTTCGAGGGTTGGAATATGACTCGGAACAAAATACCCTAACCTTTGAAAGATATTGGATTTTGGATAATGAGTATACGGATAAATTTATCGGACATTATGAAACCGTGTATAAGGATAATCACGAAAAAACTTCCGACGACGAAACGAGAGCGATTTCCGTAACATCGCGTTACAACGATCATATCCGGTTTATTGCTTCCTCGATTCCATTAAGCGAAAACGAATTTTTAACGTCTTTTAATATCGAGTACGATTTAAGTAAAATATCCGAGTGAATATGTCGGTTTTGCAAATTCAATGGAAAAGTGTAGCATTTTTTGACATGTCAAAGGAAAGAATGATATAATATAATAAATCGATCAAAAAGGGTGTTGCGATAAAATGGATGAGAGAATTAGCTACGACAATGTCAGTATGTTGTCCGAAAGCAAAAGAAAACTGCTGGAGGATTATGTGAAGGAAAAAGGCGAAACCTTGATTAATGTCTTGGGATCGAGATATTTAAAAAGAGGGTTAGCCGGAAAAAGGACTCGTACCGTTTTGGTATTGACGGACAAACATCTTTACCAAGAAGGTGTTCTTATGGAACGAATCCACGGAACGCTGCCTCGTATACACAATCGAAGAAATAAAATCCCCGTAGAAAACATTAAATCCACAACCTACGGAACTCGATATCCTTTGACCATGTTGATCGTGTGTTTAATCTTTGTCATTGTGTCCTTGATCGTATACCGCTTTTTAAGATCGTACACCCCGCTGACCATTTTGTTGGCCGTTATCTCGGCGTTAGCTTATACGTTTTCTAAAAGAGCGCTTCTTTTGATTGAACACACAGAAGGAAACATTTGCCTTGATGTCAAATGGTATTCGAAAGAAGAAGTTTTTAATTTTAGAGAAACGTTATATATAATGAAAAAGGACGTCTATTCCGAAAGCTCTTCCGATCCGGATTTTGTTAAAATATAGTTTGATCGGAAAAAGAACGAAGCAAATTTTTAAAGGATCTTTAAAATAGGATCCTTTTTTTGATTTATAATAAAAATAGTGATAAAGTATGAAATAGAGTATTTTAATAATTAGGAGAGGTTTGGAAATATGGCAGACAGTAAAACCGTAGGACAAAGAAAAGAAGAAGAATTGATTAGCAAAACCAAAAATGTTTGGTTGAAAGCCGATGAAGAATATGCTCGAAAAATTCATGATTTTGCCGAAGTGTATAAAAAATTCTCCGATCAAAGCAAAACGGAAAGAGAATGCGTGGAATTCGTTGAAAAAATGCTCTTGGACAGAGGATTTTCCGATATCAATGAATGCACCGAGCTTAAAGAAGGAGATAAGGTTTACCTTGTATCGCGCAATAAAACCGTAATTGCCGCCGTAATTGGTAAAAAGCCTTTAGCGGAAGGCGTCAATTTAATCGGTTCTCATGTGGATGCACCTCGTTTGGACTTAAGGCCGAATCCTTTATATGAAGACAGCGAAATGGCGTTATTTCGTACTCGCTATTACGGCGGGATTAAAACGTACCATTGGGTTGCAACTCCCTTGGCTTTACACGGCGTTATCTACAACAAGAACAACGAAAAAATCAAGATTTCCATCGGCGAAGACGAAGGCGACCCGGTCTTTACCATAACCGACTTGCTGCCTCATTTGGCAAGAGAGCAGATGGCGAAAAAGATGTCGGAAGGTATAACGGGAGAAGATTTGAATGTGGTTGTAGGTTCGATTCCTTTTCAAGACGATAAAGTGTCCGAAAAAATTAAATTAAACGTTTTAAATATATTGAACGAAAAGTACGGTATCAAGGAAGAAGATTTCGTCTCGGCAGAACTTGAAATCGTGCCTACCCAAAAAGCCGTAGATATCGGACTTGACAGGGGTTTAATCGGCGCATACGGCCACGATGACAGAATTTGTGCTTATGCGTCTCTAATGGGATTATTCGATATGTCCGAAACTCCGGACAAGACTGCCGTATGCTACATGAGCGATAAAGAGGAAATAGGCAGCGTAGGCAACACAGGCGCTCGCGGAATGTTCTTGCAGGACTTTTTGGCGGAGTTGCTGGTAAAAACGGGACCGTATACAGATTTGGGATTGAGAAAATGCTTTGTCAATACGAAGGTACTCTCCGCAGACGTTTCATCCGCAGTAAATCCCAATTTTAAGGGGCTTCATGCAGCGAACAATGCAGCCTTTATCGGAAAAGGCGTTGTTCTTATGAAATACACCGGCGGTAACGCAAAAGGCGGTGCAAGCGATGCGAATGCCGAATTTGTGCATAAGGTAAGAAAGCTTTTCAACGATAACAATGTACCTTGGCAAGCCGCCGAACTAGGGAAAATGGACAAGGGTGGCGGCGGAACCATTGCCCAATTTGTTGCTAACCTAGGCAGTGAAGTTATCGACTGCGGTATTCCCGTTATCGGAATGCACTCCACCTTAGAGGTCGCAAGCAAGGCCGACTTGTATTCCGCTTATTTAGGATACAAAGCTTTTTATGAAAAAATGGATTGATTAATCATATAAATGCTCTTTGGAAAGAAGATTCGAAAGCTCGGTATATGCCGGGCTTTCTTTAATTAGCTCGGGAGTTCTCTCGTTACCGATATCCGAAATGTCGATGGATGCTACCAAGGATAAAGGATAAGGCTTCAACAGTAAAATGCGATCGGCCAATAAAAACACATCATCAATGTTTTGCGTTGCATACAGGATGGCGTTTTTGTCGCAAAGGAAACGGTTTCGCAGAATTTGAAGCAATTCCGTTTTGGTTTTGTAATCGATATTAGAAAAATTATCATTCATAATCAAAAGGGTAGGTTTTAGCATCATATGCTTTACTATAGAAATTTTATTTTTAATGCTTCCGGACAAAGAAGATGGATACTTGTCTTTGTATTTTGTCAATTTGTATTTTTCGAACGTATCCAAAACATATTTTTGGAGCTCTTCGTCGCCATCGTTTTGTTTTGAGTTTATTTTTAAAAATAAAAGCGTATTGTCGAATACCGTTCGCCATTCGAACATTACGTCTTTGTTGCATGTGTATAGGACTTTATAATACAAATCTTTTTCAATTTCGGCATCGTATCGTATTATACCTTCGTACGAATGCTTCATACCGGACAGACAAGTCAAAAGATACGTAAGCCCCGGATTCGGAGAGCAAACCGCAGCTACGGCTTCTCCGTAATCGATTTCTAAAGAAAGGTCTTCAATTAATATTACCTCTTTGTTTCCGTTTTTTATTTTCTTATTTAATTTATCTATTTCTATAAGCTTTCGCAAAGCATGGATCTCCAAACTCATCGGTTGCTACATTATATTGACCGTTGCCATATTTTGATACAAAACATTAAATCGTTGAACATGCCCGGGTACGGGATTTTGTATAAATATTGAAATGAATAAGACCGTATATCGG
>JAAYHZ010000222.1 GCA_012744235.1 Clostridiaceae bacterium | reverse complement strand
TTGAGGAATAGCATATTCTTCAAGATCTTCTTGATTATATGGCTGCTTTATCAAAGTGTTGCCGTTATCTAGGTTTACATATAATTTTATTTCTAAAAGATGCAAACTATAGGAGGAGAAATAGCATGTTTAGAAAAGTATGCGCTATAGCGGTGGTTTTTGTTTTAATTTTGACACTCGCTGCCGGTTGTCAGAAAGCCGAAGAAAGCGATAAGATCAAAGTGGGATTTATTTACGTAGGACCTGCCGGGGACAAGGGTTGGTCATACGCCCATGATCAAGCTCGGTTGTATCTTGAAGAGCAATTGGACGTAGAAACCATCTATCAGGAAAACGTTGCGGAAGAAGACGCTGCGGTAGAAGCGGCTATTCGCAACATGATCGACCAAGGCTGCTCCATGATTTTCACCACCAGCTTCGGATTTATGAATGCGACCAAAAAGATGGCTTTGGAATTCCCCGAAGTGAAGTTCTTGCATTGTTCCGGATATGAAATGGCGGACAACATGAGCAACTACTTCGGAAGAATGTACCAGCCTCGTTATTTATCCGGTATTGTAGCCGGTTTGAAAACCGAAAGCAAAAAGATCGGATACGTTGCCGCTTTTGATATTCCCGAGGTTGTTCGCGGAATCAATGCCTTTGCGTTGGGCGTTCAAGCCGTAAATCCCGATGCGCAAGTAATCGTAAGATGGACAAACACCTGGTATGATCCTGCGAAGGAAAAGGATGCCGCTTTAGCTTTGTTAGACGAAGGCTGTGATGTTATTGCCCAGCATCAAGACACCCCGGGCCCCATGATTGCCGCACAAGAAAGAGGCAAGTTTGCCATCGGTTATCATACGGACTCTCGTGAATCGGCACCGAAGGCTTTCTTAACGGCTCCGGTTTGGGATTTCGGACCTTACTACGTGGAACAAGTTCAGAATATGATGAACGGTACATGGAAAGCGGAAAGCTACTGGGGCGGTATGGAAACCGGTATCGTTGGCTTGGCGGAATTAAGCGAATACGTTCCGGAAGCGGCGAAGCAAAAGGTCGAAGAAGTGAAGAAGCAGATTATCGAAGGCAAATTCGACGTATTTACCGGTCCTATCTATGACCAAAACGGCAATTTGAAAGTGAAAGAAGGCCAAAAAATGACCGACGAAGAAATGCTGAGCTTTGACTGGTTTGTAAAAGGCGTCGTCGGAAAAATAGGATAGAAGATCAATGAAAGAAGCGTATGTACAATTTCATGGAATAGTGAAAAAATTCGGAACGGTGGTCGCCAATGACCACATCGATTTGGATGTGGAAAAAGGAGAAATCTTGGCCATATTAGGCGAGAACGGTTCCGGTAAAAGTACATTAATGAATATGCTGTCAGGCATTTATATGCCTGACAGCGGTTCTATAACCATAAACGGGAAGCCTGCCGAAATTCGCTCCCCCAAAGACTCGATTAAGCTGGGAATAGGAATGATTCACCAGCATTTTAAATTAATAGACAATTTTACGGGGTATCAGAATATTCTCATGGGCAATTCCTCGGCTTCGCTGCGGCAAAAAAAAGAGATCAAAAAGATTAACGAGCTGATGGATAAGTACGGCCTGCATATCGATCTTGATAAATACGTATACGATATGAGCGTAGGCGAAAAGCAGACCTTGGAAATTATTCGGGTCCTGTATCGCGGTGCCGATATTTTGATCTTGGACGAACCTACCGCCGTTTTGACTCCCGAAGAAATTAAAAAGCTGTTTGTCATTTTGAAAAATATGAGAAGCGCCGGACATGCCATTATTATCATCACCCATAAATTGAACGAGGTTATGGAAATCAGCGACCGCGTAACGGTTTTAAGAAAAGGAAGAAACGTAGGAACGTTAATCACAAAAGAAACCAGCATATGGGAGCTGACGGAATTAATGGTGGGAAAACCCATGGATCCTGTGATACACAGGGAGGAATGCGAACTCGGAGAAGTTCTTTTGACCCTGGACGGAGTGACGGCGTACAACGAAGACGGAGTGAAGGTTTTGGACGAAATCGGATTCGAGCTTTTTTCTCATGAAATCGTCGGCGTTGCCGGTGTTGCGGGAAGCGGTCAGAAAGAGCTTTGCGAGGCTATCGCCGGGCTGTATCCGGTCCATAAAGGCTCCGTGAAATGCATGGGCCAAGAAATCATCGGGAAAACCCCGGGAGAAATCATTCGAATGGGAGTCAGCATGAGTTTTATCCCCGAGGACCGATTGGGTATGGGCTTGGTCGGATCCATGGACATTACCGACAATATGCTTTTGAAAAGCTACAGAGACCAAAAAGGACTTTTCATCAATCGCCAGCCTGCCCGCGAAATGGCTAAAAAAATCGTTGAAAAAATGGACATCTCGACTCCGAGCATCAGTACTCCCGTAAGCAAGCTGTCCGGAGGAAACATACAAAAGGTATTGTTAGGAAGAGAAATCGAATCGAATCCGAAGGTATTGATTACGGCTTACGCCGTTCGAGGCTTGGATATCGGCGCTTCCTACACCATATACGATATGCTGAACCGACAAAAGAAAAGAGGGGTCGCCGTTCTGTATATCGGCGAGGATTTGGATACCCTGCTCCAGCTCTGCGACAGGATTATTGTCATGTTTGCCGGTAAAATATCGGGGATTGTGGATGCGAGAAATGCCACCAAGGAGCAAATCGGTTTAATGATGACCGGAAAGGTGATGATGTATGTATAGGATTGCGCAAAAAACCGGTGTTTCGAACAAGCAAGCGGCTCTTTATCGTCTTATCGGAATTATCGGAGCCCTCGTCATATCTTCGATATTTATCTTAATAACCAAGAAAAACCCGATTCAAGTTTATGCTTCCATGATCAAGGGAGCCTTCGGTTCCTATTATCGTATACGAAGCATTATCATAAGAGCCATCCCTCTTGCCATCACCTCTTTCGGTATATCCGTGGCTTTTAAGCTGAAGTTTTGGAATATCGGCGGCGAGGGACAGATTATGATGGGAGCCTTCGGAGCGGCGTTAGTGGCTTTAAATTTTCCGGATTTAAGTAAACCGGTTTTGCTGCTCTTTATGGCCGTAACGGGATTTGTTTTCGGCGGTTTGTATGCTTTGATTCCCGCTATTTTCAAAGCGAAGTTCAATACCAACGAAACCTTGTTTACTTTGATGATGAACTACATTGCCATCAAATGGGTTACATACCTTCAATACAGCGCATGGAAGGATCCGAATGCCGTGGGCTTTCCGAAAATTGCCGACTTTTCGAAAAACGCTTGGCTTCCGGATGTATTCGGCATCCATGCGGGATGGGTCGTTACCTTGGTTCTGGCCGTGGTTATGCATATCTTTATGAAACACTCGAAAAAAGGATACGAAATTTCCGTGGTAGGAGAAAGCGTCAATACGGCTCGTTATGCCGGTATGAACGTTAAAAAGATTATGCTGGAGGCTCTGTTTATAAGCGGAGGATTATGCGGGCTGGCCGGTATGATCCAAGCATCGGGGGTAGGACGCACGCTGGCCGTCACCACGTCCGCCAATGCAGGCTTTACCGCCATCATTATCGCTTGGCTTTCCCGTTTGAGCATGCCCGTCATGGTAATCGTCGCCTTTTTATTCGCGGCCATGGTACAAGGAGGCGTATTTATCGAAACGGCGTACCAAATTCCCCAAGCGGTTACCGAAATTATTCAAGGGATGATTTTGTTCTTTATACTAGGAACCGAGTTTTTCATCCGATACAAAATTGTTCCCGTAAAGAAAGAACAAGGAGGAAATTGATATGGATTTAAAGCTTTTCTTATCGGCTGCCGTTATAGCCGGAACCCCCTTGTTGCTGGCAACCCTCGGCGAAATTTTGACGGAAAAAGCGGGGAACTTGAATTTGGGAATCGAAGGCATGATGTTAATGGGTGCCGTTATGGGATTTATAACCGCCTATCATACCCAAAGTCCCTTTTTAGCCCTTGCGGCCGCCTTCTTAACCGGTGCGCTGGGTTCTTTGATTTATGCATTTTTAACGGTTACCTTAAGAGTGAATCAGCAAGTATCCGGGTTGGCCTTGACCACCTTCGGAACCGGATTTGCCGGATTTTTAGGTCAGAAATACGTAGGTTTGCTGGTTCCCGATAACGTAAAGGCCGCCTTGGCAAACGTTAAAATACCTCTATTGGGGGACATCCCGTTTATAGGGGACATTCTTTTTAACAAAGACCCTATCGTCTACATTTCCTATGTGATTGTCATTATTATCGGGATTTATTTGTATAAAACGAGAAAAGGGCTGAACCTGATCGCCGTCGGAGAGAATCCTGCAGCGGCCGATGCTGCCGGCATCAACGTGAACTTATACAAATACGTTCATATCTTGATCGGAGGCGCATTGTGCGGTTTGGCCGGTGCGTATCTTTCCTTGATTTATGTTCCCGCATGGCAGGATAACATTGTGGCGGGAAGAGGATGGATTGCCGTTGCACTGGTTATTTTCGTTACCTGGAACCCCTATAAAGCCATTGCCGGTTCGTATTTGTTCGGCGGACTGGATATTTTGGGATTCCGCCTGCAGAAGTTCGAGTTAAGCATTCCTCAGTATTTTCTGGATATGCTGCCCTATGCGGCCACCATTATCATATTGATTATTGCATCGGTGAAAAAGTCCAAAAAGAATTTACCTCCCACATCCATGGGCTTGCCCTACTTTAGGGAAAACAGGTAGAAAGGAAGGTAAAAGATGAAAGAATTGTTGTCCATTATCGATCATACGAATCTTAAGCCGGATGCCGTTTGGACCGACATATTCAAGCTATGCAATGAAGCGAAGGAGTACGGTTTTGGCGCCGTATGCGTCAACGGCCGTTTTGTAAAAAAGGCGGCGGAGGAATTAAGGGGCTCCTCCGTTAAGGTCGCGGCGGTTGCGGGATTTCCCTTAGGGGCGGAAGCCTCCGAGGTAAAAGCCTACGAAGCTTCTTTGGCCGTTGAGAACGGTGCCCAAGAAATCGACATGGTTCTGTCCGTCGGCGCATTGAAGGAAGGAAATTTCCCGTATGTCCGGAAAGATATTTATATGACGACGGAAGCGGTCAAAGGAAAGGCTATAGTGAAGGTGATTTTGGAAACCTGCTTTTTGACCGATGAGGAAATCATTACGGCATGCAAAATATGTGAAGAAGCCGGTGCGGATTTTGTCAAAACCTCCACGGGATTTAACGGACCCGGAGCCGATGTGCATCATGTCCGATTGATGAAAAAAACCGTAGGAGACCGTTTAAAGGTAAAAGCCGCAGGAGGCATTCGAACCTTGAAGCAAGCCATGGATATGATCGAAGCCGGAGCGGATCGCTTAGGATGCAGCGCTTCGGTTGCCATAGCAAAAGAAATTCTAACGAACGGGAGATGATAGAAAAATGAGTTTGTATCAACAGTGGTCGGATTTTGTAGAGAAGCAAGGGGACGCCGCCTATATACAAGAATACTACTTAAAAGAAAAGAACGTATATCAAGAAATCTTGGCGAATAAAATCACGAAGATTGAAGATACGGTAGAGGGTC
>JAAYHZ010000026.1 GCA_012744235.1 Clostridiaceae bacterium | reverse complement strand
GGATTATTGTGCCTTTTATTAGGCAAAAGGTAAAAAACACATGAAAACTACCTCGATTTGATATCGAATCGAGGTAGTTGATACCTAAATACGGGACGTTTATCGCAATTTAATACCATAAATTGGATTTTGTTTTGTTACAACGGGTAAACTTATTGTCTTAAATGATTTTTTTTGCAGTAGAATCATATTTTAGTTAAAATAGGACATGAATCAGGATAAACTGTCTTAATCCACCATTTCATAATGAGCTTTAATCAATTACAGTATAAGAAAAGCAAAATATTCAAAATAGGTTGTTTGTTTGAAAAGGGGGAAATGAAGATGAATTCGGTTAAGAAGTCTTTAGCGTTCTTACTGCTGCTTGCCATCATTGTTAGCATGGCGGCATGCTCAGGAACCTCCGAGGTTGTTGAAACATCGCCGGAAGATACGGTCGTAACAACCGCTTCCGCAAAGCAGACAACAACAAAGGCGCAGACAACAACGGCAAAAGCGGAAACAACGACGGCGGATGCCAATCCTTTTGCAGAAAAAATGGTAATTAACTGGCTGGTAGGTACCTATTCATCCCATCTGTATGAGGAAGGCCGATGGGATGAGTTGGAGCTGGAAGAAAAGTTCAATGTGGACTTGAAAATGTGGAACATCCTGATTGATTCGAGCAACATGGAGCAAGTACAGATGATGCTGGCCGCAGGAGACGTTCCGGACTGGGGGTTTTACTATACCTCGGGAAAATACTTGTATGAAAACGGACTTGGACGAACCATACCTTTGGACATGATTCGACAGTATTTGCCGAGTTATTACAAAATGCTTGTGGATGAGCCTTTAGGTTTTAAGTTTAACTTGGTAGAAGGAACGGAAGATGAGTATTACGGCATAAGTATGAATACAAGCTCGGCTTATGTAGACGGTTTCGTACCGATGTGGCGTTTGGATTGGCTGGAAACTCTCGGCTACACACTCGAGAACCTGGAGCCTATGATCAGCGTTATTAAACCCGAAGCATGGAATGAAAGAGTATATTATTCTACCACCGTGTTTACGGAAGATGAAGTACGAGAAATTTTAAGAGGCTTTACGGAGGACGATCCCGACGGAAACGGTGTAGATGATACGTTCGGATCCGGTTTTGCCAACTCGTGGTATGACTGCTATCTTTCTTACGTAATGTTCGGTTTTACAAAAGACATGAACCATTTTTACAAGGATCCAATTACCGGAGATTATGTTCCCTACATAGCATACGCTCCGTATCGTGACAGCTTGGTCTTTTTAACCGAGATGATTGACAAAGGATATATGCGGTTTGTGCCGGGCGAAATGGATTATTGGCTGGAGCTTCGAGGTATATGGAATACGGCAAAAACCGGTTTTATGAACACATTAGGCGCTCCTAGAGTCTTAGGTTTGGGATACGGAGACGGGGACCAATGGCCGCCGGCAAATATTCTTGACAATACCGATCCGGATGCGACCTTTGTTATTACCCCCTGTCCGGGCAGCGGCAAATACTTACCTTACACTCCCTTTAATTGGGATGAGAGGTGTTATACAGTAGGCAATATCTCGGATGAAAAAATGATTCGTTTGTTCCAATTACTGGAGTATGCGTACTTTGGTGAAGATTGGCTGCGGTATAAATGGGGAATCGAAGGCGTTCACTACAAATGGTACAGCGAGCCCTTTAAAAGCCCGGTTATTTTTACGGAAGCCGATAAGATACCTGCAAAATATGCAGGTAAGGGCACGAAAACCTTCGGCCAATTCGGCAACAACAATTTTATAACCGATATCAAGGTCGTTAACAACTTCGATGCTCATTGTGTTCAATTCATCGACTACTGGGAAAAACACGGAGGGTATTACAACGAGAAGCTGTGGCTGCGACCGGAGAAGTTCTATAACGCCTTTACCATGCCTGCGGATCGATATGAAGAATTCAAAGAACTGCGAGAAGAAACCATTGATCAAATATCAACCGTTCATAACGAATTCTCATCCAGGGTATGGAGCGGACAAATTGCCAATATCAACACCGAATGGGAGCAATATATCGACCGGCTTTATGCTGCAGGATTGGAGGAATGGGTTGAGATTTGGAACGGCAGCGATATAAAAACGTTTAAAGAATACAGAGACGCAAATTAGTTACAATTTAGACAGATGTAAAATAAAGTTGTAAAAGAAGTCCGTTTCGTCTTGACAACGAAACGGACTTCTTGGAAAGATAGAGATGTCGATATTGTCTTATGAACTTACTTCGACGGTTAGGAGATAGGTTTATGAAAAATCTATGCAGCTTTTATCCCGAAAGTATCGGTAACCCTCACCCCCAAGCGATTTTGGAAGATCTAATCGACTTTTTTCCTGCAAAAATCTTTGACGTACATGCCCATGTGTACCGCCGTTCCATTGATTCTGTACCCGAATCGATTTTTTTAGCCGGGTGTCCCGAAAACACCGGTATCGCCATATGGCAATCCTGCATGAAATCCGTATTCGGAAAAAATCCTCAAGGCGGGCTTTTCATGCCTTATCCGGTTTCGGATATCGAGGAAGCCAATGAATTTCTTATCAAAGAGTTAAACGATAATCCGGACAGCAGAGGCTTGCTGTTGGTTCCCATGACCGAAGAAATGCCCGAGTATATAGAAAAGTATCTTGATCATCCTTGTATTCGCGGCTTTAAACCCTATTATTTCTACGGGAATCATGAGCCGAAGGACCAAGGATCTATAAATTCATTTGTACCGGAGTGGGTATGGGAAGAAGCGAATCGTAAAAATTTTGTTGTAACGCTTCATATCGTTAAGGACAAAGCCTTGGCGGATGATGAAAATCTTTCTATGATTCAAGATATATGCCGCCGTTATCCCCATGTAAAACTCATATTAGCCCATGCAGGAAGAGGATTTCATTCTCCTAACACCCGTAAAGGAGTTACTTTTTTAAGAGGAATACAAAACGTTTGGTTTGATATGTCCGGCATTTGCGAAGCTTCTCCGATTATGGCGATCTTGCAGGAATTCGGACCGACACGACTTTTATGGGGAAGCGATTTTCCCATATCACAGATTATCGGTCGAAGCGTAACGTTAGGGGACGGATTCTTCTGGCTGCAGCCCGACACCTGCGATTATGAAAACGCGAAGAACTGTAAAAGTCCTGCTATTGTGGCTTTGGAATCTTTGCGAGCCTTGAAAGAAGCCGCCGGTTATTTCGGACTTTCTTCCGAAGACATTCAAAACATTTTTTACGCTAACGCCATAAATCTTCTTGATCCCCCAAATGAAAAAAAGAACAAAACACAAACATTTTATGAGCATGCAAAAAGAATCATCCCGGGAGGAGTGCAGCTTTTAAGCAAACGCCCCGAAATGTTTGCTCCCGATTTATGGCCCGCCTATTACAAAGAAGCACGGGGCTGTGAAATCATCGACTTGGACGGCCGACATTATTACGACATGTCCATAAACGGTGTCAGCACCTGTTTGTTAGGCTATAACGATCCGGACGTTTCCGATGCGGTTATCCGAAGAATCCGATTGGGAAGCATGTGTACCCTAAACTCTCCCGATGAAGTGGAATTGGCCGATCGATTATGCGCCATCCATCCTTGGGCCGAGAAAGTTCGTTTCGCAAGATGCGGGGGAGAAATCGGCGCCATCGCGGTACGTATTGCCCGGGCAACAACGAATCGATCCGGAATCGCCATATCCGGTTACCACGGATGGCACGATTGGTATTTGGCGGCGAATTTAGGAGAAGAGGATGCTTTAAAAGGACATCTTTTGCAAGGACTTGACCCGTTGGGGGTGCCGACGGAATTAAGAGGAACGGCGGTCACCTTTACGCATGGAGACAAAAAGGCTTTTGACCGTGTAATGGACGCATACGGCAAGGATCTTGCAGCCGTCATTATGGAGCCTTGCCGCTATCATGACCCGGAAGAAGGTTATTTGGAGTACATACGCCAAGAAACGAAAAAGAAAGGCATTTTATTGATTTTCGACGAAATTACCATCGGATGGCGAAGAAATTTCGGCGGTTCTCATTTGGGACTGGGTGTCAATCCGGATATGGCTATTTTTGCGAAAGCTCTTGGAAACGGTCATCCCATAGCGGCCGTAATCGGTACGAAGGAAGCAATGGAAGGAGCGAATCTTTCTTTCATATCCAGTACTTATTGGACGGAAGGCATCGGTCCTGCCGCCGCTCTTGCCACGATCAATAAGTTGGAACGATTGGATGTGGCAAACAGAGTGAATCGAATCGGGGAAAAAGTGATGGCTATATGGCAAAAATACGGGGAGAAACACGGTTTGCCTTTGTCGTTAGACAGCGGTTATCCTTGTTTAGCCAAGTTTTCTTTTCGTCATCCGAAGACAAGGGAGATGGAAACCTTATTTACCCAATTGATGCTGGAAAGAGGATTTTTAGCCGGGACGCTATTCAGCACTACCCTAGCCCACACGGAAGATGTCTTAAGCTTATACGAGCATGCAGTCGATGATGTCTTTCAAATCCTATCCCAATGTATCACGGAAGACCGGATTGAAAACATGTTGAAAGGACCGGTACACCATACCGGTTTTCAGAGGCTGCTGTAGTAGAACATATTTTTTTATGAGGAGGATCCCATGAAAATTACCGATATTAAGCCTATGCCCTATAAACCCGGGGAACTGTCCTATTATCAATTTATTCGCGGGGGAATCGGCAGCGACTATCACCAAGGTCCGAGTTTTTTTTCGTATGAAGACGGGAAGGTACTTTTGTATTGGCACGCCTATGATTTTGACGAATGCTCCGGAAACGGCGTCGTCCTTTATTCCGTATCGGAAGACTACGGCGTCACTTGGTCCGACCCCCAAGTTTTTATGGCCGATTATTTAGGCGGCGTTCCGGGCTTTATCCATATGCTACGCCTTTCCGATTCCGATAAGGCCATTATGCTGCACACAAGAACAAGACATCACATCGAAGTAGACAAAAAGCTGCACCGCTTAGTTAAGGGCAGCAACTATTTTCAAAGCACCACGCGCCTGTTTATTCGCCGTTCGGAAGACAAAGGTCATACCTTTGACGCGGGCGAAGAATTGCCTTGGGACCGGGTATCCGGAGGGAAGGAATTGCCGGTCACCAAGTTTTACGGCGGGATTGACAGCCTGATCCAACTAAAAAACGGTCGAATAGTGGCGGCATTTACGTTCTTGGATCCGGATTGTATAGGAGATTTGGATAATCCGAAGCAGCATTATACGGGAGCATGCCTTTTATCCGACGACGGCGGGCAAACTTGGACAAGAAGCGAAGAAATTACCGTGGATACGTTAAGAGGCGTCATGGAAATACAATTGGCCGAAACCGAACCGAATCGGATCCTCGGCTTGTTTCGAACCAAGGGCGGCTATGTGTACCAAACCGTATCTTTAGACGGAGGTAAAACCTGGAGCAGGTCGGAGCCTTCTTCTTTAACGGCACCGGAATCCATAACCCGTATGATCAGACTTCAAAGCGGAAATTTATTGGCGGTCCGGAACAACGCTTCTTCAACGACGCAGCATCCCCGGTATCCTCTTGTGGCGACCGTATCGAAGGACGGCGGACGTACATGGAGCGAGCCGAAAATGATTGCCAATGAAACCGGTACCAACCAATTGAGTAATCACGGAATGATACAGCTTGAAGACGGACGGATTTTATTAGGTATCAGCCATTATCGTGCGGTGCATCCCGCCACGAGCGATTTGGATTTTGCCGTCTTTGACGAAAAGTGGTTGATGAAATAAAGGAGAAGCTAATGGAAACAAGGTGCATGCAGAAAGGGGAAATGGAAATCGTCGAAAAAGGCGTCATACCGAAGCCCGTCCATGACGAAAGATTTAACAGCATTACCTTCCCTTGTATTGAAAAGCTACCCTCCGGAAGATGGTTGGTTTCCTTCAAAGCTTCGAAAACGAAGGAGGATATTGATACGACATATTGCATGTTAATGCGGTCCGACGACGAAGGAAAGACCTGGTCCGATCCTTTTGAACCGATTCCTTTGCCGAAGGAAATCAAGGTGCCCGGGCAATACCGTGCGGGATATCCTTTGTCTTTAGGAGGAAATCGGGTGCTGATGGTCCTCAATTGGACGGATGCCTCGAACCTGTCCTTGCCCTATTATGACGAGGAAACGGAAACCCTAAAGGATACCAAGATTTACTACAGTTTTTCGGAAGATGGCGGAGAAACTTGGTGCGAGCCCTTTTTGATGAAGGTTTTGCCCGACAACGAGCCGGTACCGTTGACCGGTCCTCCCTTTCGGTTGAAAGACGGAACCCTTGTATGTCATTTTGAAGTAAACAAAGCCGTTGGAGATCCGTCGAAATGGGTGCATCGGTCCGCCATGATCTTTTCGAAGAATCAAGGGAGAACATGGGGAAATACGGTTATCGTTACTAACGTTCAGGATATGTATTATTGGGACCAAAGGCCGAATGTATTGGCGGACGGGAAATCCATCGTCGATTATTTTTGGACGCTGGACGGGAAAAGGAAGCGGTATTTAAACATCCATTCCAAAATCAGCTTGGACGGAGGGGGGACTTGGAGCGAATTTATCGACACCGGAATCTACGGCCAACCGGGTATACCCGCTTCACTTCCTGACGGCCGTCTTTTTACGATCGATATCGACAGAAGCTTAAATCCCGTAATCACGGTGCGGTGCTATCCCGGTTACGGGAAGCCGTGCAAGGAGTCGTTAATCGTCTTGGATTATCGAATAACGGGGCAGGACAGTAAAAATGTCAGTATGCAAGACGCTTGGAAGGAGATGTACCGGTTTTCCGTGGGACATCCCTCGCTGCTTCGTTTAAACGATTCGGAGCTTCTTGCCTATTGGTATGCAGGAAAAAATCATAACAATACAAGGATTGAATATGCAAGAATAAAGTGCCGTCCTTTGCGACGAGAGGAAATTTTGTTATGAATGAAAGAGAAAGACTGATGAAGGTGTTAATGGGGGAGACTCCGGATCGGGTGCCTGAGTTTGCCGATTTGGTATCGATCCCAATCCGGGGAACCTTGGGATTTGTTTAATATTTCCAACCGAACCCAAGGAATGTTGGCTTTGCATAAGGAAGTAAAAGCCGGGTGGTATATCGAAGTAGGCTCGCTTCACCGCGAAACCTATATCGACGGCATTAAAAGAGAAAAAGGCATCCGTAACGGCTTGGCGATCGAAGAATACATCACGCCCGTCGGAAACTTGCAAATGATACGGAAATGGAATCCGATAAGCTTTTCTTGGGATGTGAAAAAACGCATGGTGGAGTCCTTGGAGG
>JAAYHZ010000221.1 GCA_012744235.1 Clostridiaceae bacterium | reverse complement strand
CCCGGAGGCTATACGGTAAAGTTTTTGTGGTCTTCCGACAGCCGATACGTAGGCATATATTTTACGTACCGTATTTGGGGAGAAAGCGTTGTTGCGGATGCAAAGGACAAAAAGGAAATTAATCTTCCGAAGCTAGCCGATTTGGCATCTCATTTCGGCGAAGAAGCAAAGCCTCACCAAGACCGACCGGACCCGTATTTGGAAATCACGGAATGGAAGGATTCGGAAACGGTCATTGTGGATTTTCGCTGGATAAAAGAAGACGGGGATGAATTCACCGGTCGATATACATACAATGTCAAAACGGGTGTCCTCACTTTTCAATAAAATTTATGCAAAATTTTTGTTTTTACCTCCTTTTAATTTAGTATTGACTTAATTGAAAATAAAAGTACAATTTAATTAAGCACATACTTAATTCAATTAAAGGAGGTTTCTTATGGAAAGCATAAAGGTATTAAAAGCATTGGCCGACGAAACGCGGTATAATATTTTTTTATTGCTGTTAAAGCAAAATTGCTGCGTAAGAGAATTATAAAGAAAACTCAACCTTTCCGAGTCGGCCGTTTCTCAGCACATTAAAATTTTAAAAGAAGCCGGCCTTCTTACAGGGGTAAAAAAGGGCTACTTTATGCACTACGAACCGGACCGACAAGTTTTACGTGAGCTTTCGTTGAAAATGGAAGAGCTTGCGGCAACGGAACGAGTAATGTGCGATCCCGATACGGCCGGATGCCGATCTTCCGAAGGGAAAATCTGCTGCAGACATAGAAACGAACATCAATGCCACGGACATTCGGAAGAAAGGTGTTAATACAAGCATGGAATTTGTCAATGTGACCGATCTGAAAAAGAATTACGGGGACTTGGAAGCGGTAAAAGGCGTCTCTTTTGGTATCGAAGAAGGTGAGGTATTCGGCCTGTTAGGTCCTAACGGAGCGGGAAAGACGTCCATAATCAATATGCTGATCGGACTTTCGAAGCCTTCCTTCGGATCGATTACCATCGGCGGAATGGACGGGATCAAGGAAATAAAAAAGGTCCAAAAGATAATCGGAGTGGTTCCGGATGAGAACAACCTGTACGATGAAATGAACGGTTTTGACAACCTTTGTTTTTGCGCCTCCCTCTACGGTATAAAAAAAGAGGAGCGAGAAAGAAGGGCGGCGGAATTGTTGGTGCGGTTTGGCTTGGAAAAAGCGGGGATGCGCCCTTTTCGAACCTATTCCAAGGGAATGAAAAGAAAGCTGACCATTGCCGCCGGCATCATTCACGATCCTAAGCTCTTGTTTTTGGACGAACCTACGACGGGGATCGACGTGGAAAGCTCACGTCATATCCGACAATGGATCGTTGATTTAAAACGCTCCGGTAAACCCGTGTTCCTAACCACCCACTACATCGAAGAGGCGGAGCGGATCTGCGATCGAATCGCTTTTATTGTAGAGGGTAAAATCATAAAAATCGGTACGCTGTCCGAATTGATGGAAAGGGCGGAACCGGAGCATAAGATCATTCTTAAGCTTGATAAGAGTAGAAAAGAGTTAAAAGAAGAGATCGAAACTCGTTTCGGAAGCTGCAAGGCGGAGATTCCCGATGAAAATTCCTGCATATTGATATCCAAAGATCGAGTTTCTTTATCCCCTGTGCTTCAATTGCTTGACCAAAAAGGAATCTCGGTCTATGAAGCGAAGGAAATAAAACCCTCATTGGAAGATGTGTTTGTGAAAATAACGGGGATGGACGCAGCAAATTTGAAAAAAGAAAAGGAAGGAGCGGGAAAATAGGATGGATACGGCAATTGCCTTTTGGAGCATATTAAAAAAAGATATGACAACCTATTACTTTAAGCCTCCTAATATCAGCTGGGGTATTCTTTTTCCTCTTTCTTGGGCTTTGATGCAGCTGATTCGTTCGAAAGGAAGCGTAGGCATCGAGGAGCTTCTTCCGGGATTAATGGCCATGAGCGTGTTATTCGGAACAACCTCCATGTTGGCGGTTACCGTTACGTTTGAAAAAAGAAGCCGTTCCTTTGATCGTCTGCTCGTAGCTCCCATCGGTATCGGTACCTTGGTTTTTGCCAAAATTTTCGGTGCCGTTTTGTTCGGCTTTATCAACGCCTTTATTCCGGTTGCGTTTGCGGCCTTTTTCGTTCCTTTAAACGGAATTGACAAAGGGACTGCGGTTGCCGGTGTTTTCCTCATTGCCGTAGCATCCGCTTTATTGGGCCTGTTCATTGCCGTATCTGCAAAGGAAGTGTTTGAAGCCCAAACATTGTCCAATTTTTTTCGATTCCCCATGTTGTTCTTATGCGGACTGTTTATACCCGTCGACATGCTGCCCGGTGTTTTAAAACCCTTGTCGTATTGCTTGCCCTTGACCTACGGGACGGACCTTATCCGCGGTGCCGTAACGGGAAATTCCGCTTTTCATCCCTTGCTCAATGTTTTTATCCTGTTTCTTTTTACGGTTACTCTTTTTTTCTTGTGCCGCCGAAGCATCCGAAAAAATTGGATTTTGTAGTTTTTATTCCGGCATTGAGAAAGACGTTCCGGTAGACTAGAATAAGGTTTAGGTATAACAGGCATATCATAAGGCGGTGCTTTTATGG
>JAAYHZ010000220.1 GCA_012744235.1 Clostridiaceae bacterium | reverse complement strand
TAGCCGCTTCCGACGACAAGGATTTGAGCGTCGTCACCTTGGATAAACCGATGCCTTCGGGATCGAAGGTACGTTAAACAGGTGAAGGGATAGAAAAAAAGGAAGAATATAAAAAATCGGCAGAGTCTTCTGCCGATTTTATTGTCTTCCGTCTATTTTTGCAAACGTTCATAGTTTTCTTGAAAGCATTTTCGTATCGTTTCATCAATGCCTTTTTTAAAGGGACCCTTGAAACCGCTTAAAAGAGGCGCTTCCTTTCCTTCGTAGCCGCCCTCTTCGATAATTTTATCGGAAGGGATATACGTCAGGGCTTCATGATAGCCTAAGAAGAACAGGTCTTTTCCTTCAAACACCTCTTGAACGATTTGCTTGACCTCGTAACAGATTTCTCCTCCCATATACGCAAAGTACAGATCGTCGGTCATCTTGACGATTCCGGCATGGATGTTAGCGGTTTCGGATAAGGTGTCATAGTTTTCCACCGTCCTTTTGTAGGCCTTTCGGGTTTCGGCCATTTGCTCGAAAAATTCCTTCGGTAAAGGATCGATGACTGCAGGAATCACAAAGGATACGGCATCGAAGACAGGGTCGATCTTTTTGTATTCGGCCCGTTCAATCACATTCTTGATGGCCATAAATATGGATACGGCCATTTGATCGACCTCGTCGAAGCTGCAGGATGAAAACTTGCTTCCTTTTGCGCTGATCAAGGGGCGCATATTCCCGGCGGAGCCTTGAAGAAAACCGGATACGCAGCCGTAGTAAGCGGCGTCTAACAATTGGTTGATTCGACCCGGAAACTCGGAGGAAATGTACATGGTAGCTCCGAGGGTTACCGCATGGCATGAATAGTTGTAGAAAATACCCCGTATCTTTCCGGCATTGTCCTTGAGAATTAATATCCACAGCTCCCTATCCTTGATATCCTCGTAGTTGGGGGCCATAACCGTGTTGCCGTTGACTTTTTTTCTACGATTCACGTTCCAATCTCCGGTCGTTTTGGCGTAATAGGCGTCTCCTTGGAAAAGGTTCAAAAACATTTTGTCGATACAGCAGCGGGTCCTTTCAAAAAGGAAATTCTCAAGCTCCGTATATTCGTTTTCCGGATCTTCGTGATAATGCTTGATTGCGGGACCTGCATGGGTATGGGAATAGGAGATGAGGACTTCTTCCTTTTTTACGCCGTATCGGTCGCAAAGGTAGTCTTGGATCCTTTTGTTCAGGCAGTAATTAAAGTGGATGATATCATAGCTGATAATTACAATTTGCTTGTCCTCGTTTTTTAAGAGACAGGATCGAACATACAAATCGTCGTGGATACCTTCGAAGGGTTCGGTTCGAGCGGCATAGCCTCCCATCTTCATTAATACGTGGGGCGTTACCATTTCTTTTGCTGTTCCGATAATCATTTTTACCTCCAAATAAAAAGGGACGTATCGGTCCCTTAAATTTTAAAAGTTTATGCCAGGCTCTTAAAGAAAGCGGCCCTTGTTTTGTTCGGAATGGATTCGAAATATTTCCACTGTCCTCTCACATCAAAGTTCTTGACCAATTGGGGATTTAAATCCACCGTCCGAATTCCCAGCTTGTTGCACATTTCCACCATTTCGCACAAGAGAATGGCATTAATTCCTTTTCGCTTGTAGTCCGGTCTTACGGCGATTAAAATCAATTCCAACCGAGAGGGATTCTTTAACGTCCGGTAAATATCGAACAATCCTAAAGGCAGAAGCTTGCCGTTGTGCTTTTGCAGGACCTTCGTTAAAGAGGGGAAGCCTAACCCGAATGCAATAGGCTCTCCTTCCGGATCTTGTATGATACGTACGTATTTCGGATCAATTACGGAAAAGTACATGTCGACGTAATGGTCGATTTGCTTTTCCGTCAACTCCACCACGCCGTAGAGGTCTTTGTAGCAAATGTTGATTAAATCGAAAATTTTGGGCGCAATTTTCTTAATCTCGCTTTTCGATTCGAATTTCATTAACGAAACGCCGTAACGAGATTTGGCATATTCGGCGATGTTTTTAATGGATTCCGGAACCGTTTCCGGAATTTTTAGCTCGTATTCCACCCATTCGGCGTCTTCCACGTATCCTAAGCGTTTTAAATATTCGGGGTAATAGGGATAGTTGTATATAGTGGTAAATGTGCCCGTAAATTCAAAGCCGGAGGTTAACATTCCTTCGGGGTCTAAATCGCAAAATCCGAGAGGACCGTGAATACCTTCCATTCCTTGTTCTTTTAAATAGTTTTCCGCAGCCTCAAAAAGCTTTGACGCCACTTCAAAATCTTCAATGAAGTCAACGAAACCGAATCGACCGTATTTCTTATTGTACTTCTTGGTGAATAAGTCATTGATGATTACGGCAATTCTTCCTGCGACCTTATTGTCCTTATACGCCAAAAACATCTTGATTCTGCAGTGTTCGAAAGCCGGATTCTTTTTCTCTTTCAGCGTTTGGTATTCATCCACGCGAAGGCTCGGAACAAAATTGGGATGATCTTCGTACAGCCGATATGTAAAATTAACAAATTGTCGCAATTGCTTTCTCGTTGTAACTTCTTTTATTACCACCATTTTATCACACCCGTTTTCTATTTTTGCTCATTATAGCATAAAGATACGGTGTTGAGAATACGCATTCTCAATATCCATATATTGTGGAAAATCGACTAATTCCATTCTAATCATTTTTTTAAATTCAATTTTCAACTTTTTTACCGAAATTGTATCGTCTTTCGTACATATGATATAATGAGTATGCATTCGTAACCGGGTTTATGAAGGATTTTTCTCTTTTTGGGAAGGGAGGATCACGATAACGTGAAAGGCTTTACGAAAAAGGTTTTAATCGGTCTTGCGGTGGTTGCCGCCTTGTTCGCCGTATTGGTTCTTCCCGAGCTGTTAAGGGATAAAACGCCGGAAAAGATGCCCGGGGACGAGGGTACATATCGAGTGGTAACTTTGTATGATTCCACGTTTTCCGACGGAAGAAGGATCGTTGAGGAAATGAAGGACCTTGCGACAAGCTATGAGGGGGTACCGTCCTTCGTATACGTGGATACTTCCGAGGAAGATGCGGAAACGGGAAATTTACGTTTAATGGCCGGAAGAAGCTACACCGTCTATTTCTTGGGTAAAAACAGCGAAATCATTACGCTCTGGTATGAATTGAATTTCGATAAAGATACCTTTATCGGTGCTATTGAACAGTGTTTCGGCGTAAAACCGAAGGACTAATATTTGGTAAGGGGGTGGTTGATATGTTGGTGACCCGATTGAACAATCGTATGGAATTTGTGGTTGCGCTGTTTGCCCTTTTGGTTGTCCTGTTCGTCGTATTCAATATCCGGGATTGGATCTTACCGGATGAAATTACACCCGATTCGATACCGGGGGACCAAGGCATGAAAAGAGTGGTAACCATCTATAATCGTGATCGATACGAAGGACTCACGGTGAAAGAAAATATGGAACGAATCAGCAACTCCGGTAAGCATCCGAATATACAATTCATATTTGTCGATGCGGTCGAAGACCAAACCGCCCACGGGCGACTGCCTTTCTCTTGGGATGTGGATTACACCGTCTATTTTCTGGACGAATCGGGAGATGTAGTGTGGTACATTAACAACGGCTTTACCAATACCGTCATAATATATGCTTTGGATAATTACTTAAAAGACTGATTTGAGAGCCGTGTTCGATGGTTGTTTAAAAAAGCCGGCAGATGCCGGCTTTTTGCACTATAGATTTTTTAATAAAGAAATTAAAGTCTCGGTCATACGGTATCCGGATTCCGGTCCGGCACAGGTATATGAGGTCAAGGAAGGCTCGTACCCGCCTTGTTCAAAGGCTTCTCTTACCGGTATGTATCCGAAAGAACCGTTTGTCAGCTCCGCCGCCACGGTTACTTTAAAAGGAGAGTGTTTTTTCACTTCCAAACCGAATTCGACGAAAATTTCGCCCGGGAATCCGGCAATAGCCCAATCTCCTACGGACAGAACCTGCAGCTCCGCATCCAAGTATTCCTTCGGATTCTCATAATAGCGTACCAATTCCAATTCAATGAAGCGTTTTCCTTCCGGATCGTTTTTCAATACTTCGTAAGCTTTTTTAACCGCTTCCGGATCCGGCTTGCGGGTATCCAAGCGAAGGGTTGTGGACGCGTAATTTACGCAGGCTTGGTCACTCGTTATGATTTTTTCTCTTGTTTTTATAATCTCGTATGCCAATACTCGCCCCATATAATCGCTGTAGGGTCTGCCTTTTGAAGAGGGAATTCCTTTTTTCTGTTCGAAGTTAATATGATTGATGTTCCCGCAGGTTCCGGTATAGAAGATACTGATGACGCTGTCTCCTAGCACCTTCGATACGGTTCGCGCAATGGCTCCCGGATAATCGGCGCTGTATTCGGTGCCCCCCACAACATCCAGATGGCACGCATAGCTCGATAAAACGGCAAGAGGACGGTCGTTTTCGTCGTCAATACGAACAACGGCTACTTGGGGGTCCGTAGGACCTAAGGGGCGGTCCAAATCCGGACTCATCACGGGAGGATTGGTTCGGAATGTACCGTCTTTCATGCGGTAACGTCTGTTAAAGCCGATGGTATCGTCATATCCGTATGCAGCCCCGATTTTCACGTTTCGAAGATTTTGGTCCGCCATAAAAACGGCATGGGCCGCTCTTTGGGACAAAAATTCCAAATAGGCGGGGTCTTTTTTGCTTTTATAAAGGTCTCCTACCGGTCCTCCGGTATGCGTATGGGTTGCGGAAACCATGATGGCCGCAGGGTCTATGCCGCAAAGCTTGGATGCTTTTTCGCGAATATTCTGTACGGTTTCCGTACCGATAATAATGGCATCCAAAACTACGGAAGCAATTCTTTTATTGCCGTCGTCGAAAACAACGGCTTTCGCATAAAGGGGATCTTTGACACCGCTGGAAATACGGTTGTAGGTTTGTCCGGGGATATCGGAGCCAAGATACGGGGTAATGTCCGTTTGTGCAACGCCGCATTTTATCATATTTCGCCTCGGTTAAAAACCGAGCCTTCACCACCTTTCTTCATTGTCATGCGTATCGCGGATCGTTTCCCTCATTATAGCATACTCGACTGTCGAGAAATCGGAAAATCGGGGGAATAAAGGGGTAAAAATTGTTAGATAAAGAGGAGAACCAATGTGGTATAATTTACTGTGTTTATTTAAGGGAGGTGTCGAATTCGTGTTAAAAAAAGTTCTGCTGATAAGCTTGACAATCCTTTTTATTTTTGTTTTTGTATCATGCGGGAAATCGAAAACTTTCCAAACCGATCCTCCGAAGCCCGGTGAGCAGATCGCCATTATCCATACCTCCATGGGGGACATCACGGTGAAGTTTTTTCCAAAGTCTGCACCCAAAGCCGTTGAAAATTTTATAACCCACGCGAAGAACGGCTATTTTGACGGCATGATTTTTCACCGCGTTTATGAAAACTTTATGATCCAAAGCGGCTGTCCCAACGGTGACGGAACGGGCGGCGAAAGCATCTGGGGCGGATACTTTGAAGATGAATTCGATAAAAATTTGCACCACTTCTCAGGCGCCCTTTCCATGGCCAATCACGGACCGGATACCAACGGCAGCCAATTCTTTATCGTACAAAGCGGCCCGGAGGTCATGACGGAAGACATACGAAAAAGAATGGAGAATTGGGGCATGAAAAAGGACTTGATTGATCGATATATGGAATTAGGCGGCGCTCCTCATTTGGATCATGAATACGCTCCTTCGGGGCAAGGCCATGTCATTTTCGGTCAAGTGGTGGAGGGCATGGACGTGGTGGAGGCCATCGGTAAAGTCCGCGTCATTTACAACGAGGTTTACCAAGAACGAAGCAAGCCGAAGGATGATGTTGTCATTTTATCGGTGGAGATTACGACCTACAAAGGTGAATAAAGTCCTATCATTTATATAACCGGGGGTATCGATTATGTACAAGAGCGTTTTTTATTCGGACCAAGTATTGGCCGCCATTCGAAAGAACGGCGATACCATACAAGGGTGCGGAAAGATTAGGGAGGACTCCGTTAAAAATGCGGAATATTGGATGAATTTAAGCTATGACGAGCTTTGGGGCCTTGTGTTTGACCCGAAGCTGGAACGGTCTTGGATGGTGCAGTCCGGCGGGATTTGCCCCTCCTGCAAAGACAAAGTCATCATGTACAATTGGATTATCGACGCGAAAAACAAACCGTGGAAGCTTCAATGCCCGAAATGCGGCGAATATTTCCCGAAAAACGATTTTGAAGCTTACTACAAATCCGGATTGACGAAAACCGGAAAGTTCAGCTACGGTATGGCGGATCCTAGTCTGCTGTATAACGCGGAAACCGGGGATCCGAACGATAAGTTCGGGGTGGATGCCGGATTCGGCTACATCGAAGACGGTATCAATTGGCGGTTTATCCCCACCTACCTTGTTTACGGACAGTGGAAGCAATTGATTTTAGGAGGTATCCGTGCCTTATCCGATGCTTACATCTACACCGGAGAAAAAGAATACGCAAGACGGGCTTTGATTCTTTTGGACCGGCTGGCGGACTTTTGGCCGGAATACGACTACAACAACCAAGGCTGGATGTACGAACGCTTCAACCTCAGTACGGGGTACATATCCTACAGCATTGACGGAGCCTTTGAGGTTTGCTGTTTAGCCACCGCTTACGATTCCGTGGCGAAGGTATTGTATGAGGATCCTTTCATAACGGAATACCTTACCTCCAAGCCTTCCATATCGCAGCAAATAAATGTAAAGAAAAGCACGGAAGACATTCGCCGAAACATTGAGGACCGAATCATTAAAGACTATATCGCTCATCCGGTGAAAATACACAGCAACTACCCCTATACCGAAAGAGCCATTGTGGTAGGCAAAGCGATTCTGTATTGGTGGGAAAATCCGGAGCCCATTTTGGAGGAATTGGCGGAAATCGTAAGAGTCGCCACGTTATACGACGGCTTGACGGGAGAAAGCAGCCCCGGCGGGTATGCTACCATGGGCAAGCATGCCGTCGCTTCTTTGTTAAGCTTCTTCCTGCAAATGGACCCCGATATTGTAGCGAAAATTTACCGCAAGGTTCCCTCTTTGTACGATGCCTATCGCTTCCATATCGATATCCACTGTCTTGATCGATATTATCCCACCTTAGGGGACGACGGCTACTTTACCATGCCTCGTGAAAAATACCCCAACAACGAAGGGGTGGAAAACCTCGTGATGTATAAGCTGTATGAAATCACGAAGGATGCGGACCTTTTAAAGGTGCTTGTTCGAGACAACAAGGGATCCGCAAGCCGCTTGTTCGACCGGTTCATGTTTTTGGATAACATCGAGGAATTGGAACGGAAGGTCATAGAGGTTGTAGAAAAAGAAGGAACGGAAATCCGATTAGGCAGCATCAAGAAGGATACTTGGGAAATTGCCGTATTAAGAAGCGGAGAAGGTCCGAATAAACGGGCGGTTTGGTTTAATTTCGGCGCCAATAAAACCCACCATAGGCACGGAGACGCCATGACCATCGGGATGTACTACAAGGGAGCCGATGTGATGGCGGACTTAGGATATCCCAATGTGGGATTCGGAGGAGGCTGGTGGTCAAAGGAAGCCGCTTGGACCATGGGAACCATATCCCACAACGTGGTTACAAG
>JAAYHZ010000025.1 GCA_012744235.1 Clostridiaceae bacterium | reverse complement strand
TTATGAAGCCAAAACATAAATTTGTATGGCCGATTCTTGTCTTTCGTACCATGAAGCCTCTGCCTAATTCTTCGAATGGTTTTAATCCTTACTTTCGGTTGTCAATACCAAAATTGCAGCCCGTAAATATAATCCTTGTCCTTTTGGATTCCTTTTAAAATTTCGTATCGGAAAGGGGCGTTGATCGATGGGTAATTTTTTAGATCATTTTAATGATACGACCATTATTCTTTTATCTTTATCGATAATTTTACTTGCCGGATTTTTGCTTACTCGTATTACGAAGCCGGCAAAGCTGCCCAATGTAACCGGATACATTATTTCGGGTATCTTGATAGGACCGTATGTTTTGAATTTGATTCCGCGTAAAATGGTAGATAACATGGGGTTTATCAGCGACGTCGCTTTGGCTTTCATTGCGTTTGGCGTCGGACGCTTTTTTAAAAAAGAAAATTTCCGAGAAACCGGATTTGGCGTTATTGTGATTACCTTATTTGAATCATTATTGGCAGGATTAATAGTAACCCTATCCGTGCATTATATATTTCACTTAAGCTGGAGCTTTTGTTTGCTCTTAGGAGCCATTGCGACGGCGACGGCGCCGGCAAGCACTATGGTCACAATTCGGCAATACCAAGCACGCGGTAATTTTGTGAATACCTTATTGCAGGTTGTAGCATTTGATGACGCCGTATGTCTTATTGCTTTCAGCCTCGCTTCCGCTATCGTCAACGCGAATGTAGGAGAAACGATTTCTCCTTCTGAAATCATTATGCCCATTGTTTATTATATTGTTGCTTTTGCAATCGGGTTTGTGAGCGGTGCAATCTTAAGCAAGCTCATGACCCCGAAACGAAGCGAGGACAATCGATTAATACTAACCATCGCGCTTCTTCTTGGAATTGCAGGCCTTTGCGCCGCGGTCGATATTTCTCCCTTGCTTCCTTGCATGATATACGGTACCACCTATATCAACATGACAAAAGACAAGGAATTATATAAGCAGGTGGAAAGGTTTACTCCGCCCATACTGTCAATATTCTTCGTCGTATCGGGAATGAATTTTGATATCAGCGCATTCGATACCCTCGGAGTAATCGGCGCGGCCTATTTCATCATACGGATAGCGGGAAAATATCTGGGCGCTTATCTGGGATGCACCGTAGCGAAAACCGCAAAGGAAGTAAGAAATTATTTGGGATTGGCTTTAATTCCTCAAGCGGGGGTAGCCATTGGACTCGCTTTTTTGGGCAGAAGAATTTTGTCCGACACCATGGGCAATATGCTTTTGACAATTATTTTATCATCCTCCATCTTGTATGAATTAATCGGTCCCGTATGCGCAAAGATTGCCTTGATGCGATCCGGAGCAATAAAAACGGATGAGACGGCCATTGAAAAAAGATAGATACGGTTAAACCTCCGATGCTTTTGTACGGTTGACTGCTAAGCCGGGTTATGCTTAAATGTACGGAACCGTCTGTCGAATAGGAGCGCCTTCGAACATTCCGACGAGAATGCTCATAACATATTAACATAATACAATTGTTTGAATATGGAGGCATTATGCTATCGGGCACTGAGTTTATAAAGCAGTCTTTAAATCTGCACTTATTTTTCGGAAGGATTATGAAGGAGCATTCCTTTTTCCTTGAAGTTTCTTTCACGCCGAGAGATCCTAACTATACAAGGCAAGCGGATGCTTTTCGTATGGAATTCGACGGCCTTTTAAGCGAAGCCGTCTCTTTGGCGAACGGCACGGTGAGCAACGACGTTCTCCGCTCCGGCGAAGTAATTACCCCCTATACCTTAAATGCGGAAAAGGCAACCTCGTTTTATACGGGTATTCAAATACCGACCTCATTGACCCAAAGAGAAGCAAATCTTGCGGGGGACGGTTTGTCGGAAGGAAATCCGATGATCGAACGACGTGTACATGCACTGAACCAAAGAGTAATTCTTGCTACAACCCAATTGATCGGATTCAAATCCGATATTTTGACCAACGTTCTAAACTGCAGGATGTTTACCTTTAACTACCCTCTTTTGATAACCCACATCATTCGTGAAGCGGAATTGTACGTAAAGCAGCTTCGCAGACTTCAAAACAGAGAAGCCGTTAATTGGGAAAAAGAAGCCTTGGATCTGGAGTTTTTCTGGAATCGGCAAATGGCGGAGCATGCGAAGTTTATCCGAGGACTGTTGGATCCTACGGAAAACGACCTGTTCGAGTTGGCCAATCGCTTTGGAATGGAGTTCGACCTTTTGACGGAAGAAGCAAAAGCGGCCATAGACGCCGCAGCTCCTTCGACTTATATTACCGACGACAGTTTAATGGCAACGGAGGAACTGCGTAGCTTTAAAGAGCAGGGAACAAAAGGCCTTCTCTCTTGCGAAATTAGGTCTATTATTGTTCCCTTGTTAGGCGATCACGTGCTTCGTGAAGCCAATCACTACCTAAGACTCCTTCGGATGTTCAAGGGTGCCGAAGGTTCTTAAAAAATCAAAAAAAACATGAATCCCTTACCGATACCGGTAAAGGGATTTTTTTATAGGATCAATCCAATAATTGTTGATATATAAGTTTTTTATCTTATACTTATAATTAATAGCAGATCAGTAATGGAACCTTATAAAATTTCCTTTACAGGGTGGAGAAAATGCGTATAAAGACCGGGATACTTGCAGGTCAT
>JAAYHZ010000219.1 GCA_012744235.1 Clostridiaceae bacterium | reverse complement strand
TGCAATGGTATCCTTCAATATTCGTTCTTCAATGTTCTTTCGTATATCCGAAACGGTCGCTTTTCGATTGGATAAGTTGTGTTTTACGGCTTTTTCATGAAGGTAGGAAAGGATAAAAGGATCCTTTTCTATGGCCGAGAAAACTTTATCGTAAGAAACGGCCAAAATTTGTGCCTCGGTAGAGGCGGCCGCCCAATAAGATACGTATCCTCGAGAGGTCTTTTCGTCCTCGTACATAATGCCCTGTTCGCGGAAGTCGAAATCGGGATACAAGTCGGCTATACGGTCTAATAGAATGATAGCGCGGCGCGCAAATTCCAAATCGCCCGTAATGCAATAGGCGTCGGATAAAACGGAGACACCCTCCAAAACGATCTGCCTCCACTGTCCGTATACCAAGTAGGTGGCGATAAACCAATATTTGTCGCCTTTTTCGTCCGTATAGGAAAAGCCGTCGTCTACACCGTATCGGGAACCGTCCTCTTCGTTGACGAGAAGGGAAGGATCGGCTTTTTCATAACGGAAAATGCCGTCTTCGCAGATTCCCGATTTGTAGTAGGCATAAAAATCGTTTTTAGGAAAGGCACCGTTGCAATGAGGACAAACAAGCTTCCACGGCTTATTCTTCGCATCGATGACCCATTTATACATATGTACGTCATTCCCGCAATCCGGGCATTGTCCGTTGGAATGAACCATCCATGATCGCTTGATGGTAGGGGGGAACATCAATTCCCACACTTGATCGTAATCCATCTTCATCCAATAATCTGCAGCGTGTATTCTTTCTTTTGCGTAATTTTGCAGGCTTTCGGAGGATTGAATATTCTCCTGCAGAGATTGTATAAAACAGACGTGAAAAAAGACAGCGGATTTTTTCATCTCTTTTACCTCCCGTGAAAGGGTTTTATTATCACCTATTTTATCAAATCTATTACTATTTTTATCATTAAATTCAACAAAAATGAAACTGTTTGTTGAAAATTGCGAAAAAAACAATAAAAAAACAATACGGTCGGTCGAAATTTTCGGTTTCAAAACCCATTGACTTCATATGCATTTTTCGATATATTAGTATGCAAATATGTTTTTCGGTTATCATATATTAAGATAATCCGTCAGCAGAAAAACGAAGAACGGGAGGAGTAGGTGTCTGTCCCTTAACAGAGAGAGAAACTCACCGGCTGAGAGGTTTCTCATAAGATCGATACACCGAAGGTCGCCCGGGAGTTCCGATTTTGAACGATCAGTAGAAATCGGCGGTGTAGACCGTTATCATAAAGAGTGCTTTGACAATACGGCCGTTTGGCTTTCGGTTGTCAAAGAAATTTGGTGGTACCGCGAGCTTTCGTCCAAATGACGAAGGCTTTTTTGTATTACGGATTAAGGAAACGGCGGTGAAAGGAAATGCAGATGGTTTTAAAGGCGTTATCGCTGCTATTGTTTGCAGCAGGGGCTTTTGTTATCTTCTTAGCAGGTAAGATCGAAGAAAAATACCGGTTGAGGAGCAAAGAGACGGTAAAAGGAGCGGAACATTTCGAGGAAAAAGAAATCGACGAGATGAAAAGACAAAAAGCGGTACTGCGTGTGAAATTGTACGGATTGGTATTTCTTCTTCCCGGACTTTTCGGGATATTGATTTTGTTTGAGTGATAAAAGTTAAAAATTTTAAATACAGCAAAGGATGATAATTATGATGGAATTGGCAAAAACATATGAACCGAAAGAAGTTGAAGATAAACTGTATAAGCGGTGGATGGAAAACGGATACTTTCATGCAAAGATAGATCCTAACAAAACACCGTACACCATCGTGATACCGCCGCCGAACATTACGGGACAGCTTCATATGGGTCATGCTTTGGACAACACTCTGCAGGATATATTGATAAGGATGAAAAGAATGCAGGGCTACTCCGCATTATGGCTACCCGGAACCGACCATGCCAGCATCGCTACCGAAGCGAGAATCGTGGAAAAGCTGAAGGAAGAAGGCGTGACCAAGGAGGATTTAGGAAGAGAAAAGTTCTTGGAAAGAGCATGGGAATGGAAAAAGCAGTACGGCGGCAGAATCGTAAGCCAATTGAAAAAGCTGGGGAGCTCCTGTGACTGGGAAAGAGAACGGTTTACCATGGACGAAGGCTTGTCCAAAGCCGTTACCGAGGTCTTTGTCCGTTTGTATGAAAAGGGATTGATCTACAGGGGAGAAAGGATTATCAACTGGTGTCCGATTTGCGGAACCTCCATCAGCGATGCGGAAGTGGAATACGAAGAGCAAAAAGGCAACCTGTGGCATATCAAGTATCCGGTAAAAGGGCAGGAAGGACGCTTCATCACGGTAGCCACCACCCGTCCCGAGACCATGTTGGGAGATACCGCCGTGGCGGTTCATCCGGAGGATGACCGATACAAGGATTTGGTGGGGAAAACGGTCATACTGCCCTTAATGAACAGAGAAATTCCCGTTATCGCCGACGAGTACGTGGATCCTTCCTTCGGAACCGGAGCGGTTAAAATTACGCCCGCCCACGACCCTAACGACTTTGAAGTGGGGCTGCGCCATGGCCTGGATTTGGTAAAGGTCATGAACGACGATGCCACCATGAATAAAAATGCCGGCGCTTATGCGGGAATGGACCGCTACGAAGCCCGTAAGGCCGTAGTAAAAGACCTTGAAAAGGAAGGACTGTTGGTAAAAATTGAAGAGCATACCCATAACGTAGGAGCCTGCTATCGGTGCTCGACGGTTATCGAACCGATGGTTTCCATGCAGTGGTTCGTTAAGATGGAACCCTTAGCCAAGCCCGCCATCGAAGTGGTGAAAAACGGCACCGTGAAGTTCGTACCCGAACGATTCAGCAAGATTTATTATAACTGGATGGAAAACATCCGGGATTGGTGCATTTCGAGACAGCTGTGGAGGGGACATCAAATTCCGGCCTATTACTGCGAATGCGGCGAGATTATCGTAGCAAGAACGGCGCCGGAAAAATGTCCGAAGTGCCAAAGTACAAATTTGGTACAAGACCAAGATACGTTGGACACTTGGTTCTCGTCCGCCTTGTGGCCTTTCTCCACGTTAGGCTGGCCGGATGAAACGGAGGATTTGAAATATTTCTATCCGACGGATGTTTTGGTAACCGGATACGACATCATATTCTTCTGGGTTGCCCGTATGATTTTCTCCGCTTTGGAGCATACCGGTAAAGAACCCTTCAAGCATGTGGTTATCCACGGTTTGGTAAGAGACGCTTTGGGACGCAAAATGAGCAAATCCTTAGGCAACGGAATCGATCCTCTGGAGGTAATCGAAAATTACGGAACGGATGCGCTTCGTTTTGCTTTGATTATAGGGGTGTCTCCCGGAAACGATTTGCGGTTCTCCGACGACAAGATTTTGGCGGGAAGAAATTTTGCAAATAAAATATGGAACGCTTCCCGATTCGTATTGATGAACTTCGATGAGGACATTGACTTCAGCGATATCGACGAGTCCTTGTTCGGAATACCCGAAAAATGGATTTTAAGCAGAGTCAACGACCTTGTAAGAGAGGTTACCGTCAACTTGGATAAATACGAATTCGGTATAGCGCTGCAAAAGATTTACGAGTTTGTTTGGGAAGAATTCTGTGACTGGTACATCGAGCTGGTGAAACCTCGACTGTACGACAGAGAAGCTCCCGGCAGAAAGGAATCCTTGTACGTACTGAACAAGGTGTTATCCGTTTCGATGCAGCTTTTGCATCCTTTCATGCCCTTTGTAACGGAAGAGATATACACCCATTTGGTAAACGACGATCCTAGCGTCATGATTTCAAAATGGCCGGAATACTCCGAACGCTATACTTATGAACAAGAAGAAAAGCAAATGGACGAAATCATGACCGCCATCAAGGCCATTCGAAACATAAGAGCCGATATGAACGTACCGCCTACAAGAAAAGCCAAAGCCATTCTTGCGGTGTCGGACAAAGGCTTAGCGGATATTTATGAATCCGGTAAAGTGTACTTTGAAAAGCTTGCTTATTGCTCCGAGGTTGTCATTACCGAAAGCAAGGAGGGTATCGATAAAAACTTCGTATCCGCTGTTGTGAAGGGCTGTGAGATCTATATCCCGTTAGGAGACTTGATCGACATCGAAAAGGAAATTCAACGACTCCAAGGTGAAAAGGAACGACTGGAAGGAGAAATTGAACGGGTGAATCAAAAATTGGCCAATGAAAGCTTTGTGAAAAAAGCTCCGGAAAAAGTCGTAAATGCGGAAAAAGAAAAAAAGGCCAAGTATGAAATGATGTACGAAAGCGTATTGGAAAGAATCCGTGCACTGACGCAATGATAGGTATGATAAAGCAAAAACCTCAGGTTCCTACAAAGGCCTGAGGTTTTTTAACGAATAAGGCAAAAGGGCGTTTACAAGTCCACTCGTTTATGTAAGAAGCGGCCGGACAAAAAGTAGAAGAGGAGGATATAGAATGCGTTTAGTATCATTCCTAAGGTCGTGTATTTTCCTACGTTTAACGAGCCTTGGATTGAACCGTTGCTTGTTTGAACTCGTAACATATCACCGAAAAGTCCGAAGGGAGCTAAAATCGCTACGGTAACCGTTTGAATGATAACGTACAGGAAAACGTACATCAAAAGGCTTAAAAGGAAGGAATGGCGATTGTCGGAAAATATGGTTTTGTTCAGCGTTATGGCAAATATGCCCATCATAATGACGTTAAACCATTGCAGCAGTACCATGACAAGGAATTGGATAATCTGACCTAATGTGGGCAAAAAGTCCTTAAAGTCATGGGAAATTCGATTCCACAAGCTTTCGATCTCCGTTCCCGTAAAGTATAAATGCGTCGTTAATTTGGAATTTAACACAAAGGTCAAAAAGAGTATCGCTCCCGCTACGAACATCTGGATGAATCCGAACAAAGCCTTTGAGCCTACGATTTGGTATCCGTTTACCGGTGTTAAAAACAGCATGTATCCGTGCTTGTTTTTGATGTCGGAGTAAAAGGAGATTATGGGATCCAAAAGCACGAAGACATAGGTTCCGCCGATTAAGAGGATGGTCATAAAGATGGATAAACCGATCCATGCGTCTCCTTTAAATAGACCGAAGAGTAACAAACCCTCCAATACGATGAATATGACGGCAAAAGCAGTCAAGGGACCTTTTCTTCTTAACAGTTCGTATTTCAATAATTTAGCTATCATGCATATACCTCCTTGTATAAATCCGCAATGGATTTGCCGTTCTTTTCACGGGTTTCCTCCGCATTGCCTTTTAAGACCGTCCTTCCGTCTTTCAAAAAGAGGACTTCATCCAAAAGGTTTTCCATAATGTCGATCAGGTGGCTGGATATGATAATCGTGTTGTCCGGAGCGGATCTTTTGATGATGGACGTGATGATCTTGTCGCGAGCCACAAGATCGATGCCGTTCAAGGGTTCGTCCAGCATATAGATGGATGCCCGTCGGGACATGGTTACGGCCACTTTCAGCTTCGCCGCCATACCGGAGGACAAAGCTCGGATTCTCAAATCCGGAGTAAGCTGCATATATTCGATTTGTTCCTTGTACCATTCGGGGTCAAAATCTTCGTAAAAATCCTTGAAAAAATCTCCTACGGTTTTCACGGTCATGTAATCGTAGAAAAAAGGCTCCGTAGGCATATATGCTACTTTGCTTTTGGATGCCGTTTTCGATAACCCGTCCATAACGGTTATTTTTCCTGCGGTAGGATAAAACAATCCGGCAACCATTTTCATGAAGGTTGTTTTTCCGCTGCCGTTAGGTCCTAATAGTCCGTACAGCTTTCCGGCTTCAAATTCCGCATCCACTTCATAAACGGCAGGCTTTCCGCCGAATGTTTTAGTCAGTTTTTCCGTTTTCAATAGAATCATTTTCGTCTCCTTCTTTCTGTATTTTTTGAATAATCTCGAATTTGTCATACCCTAATCCCGTCATTTCTTTGATGAACTTTTTTACTATGGACTTTGCCGTTTGTTCTTTTAACGACCGGATCAGATCGGGGTCTTCCGTTACAAAGGTTCCTTCGCCTCTTTTGGTAAAGCATATGCCCTCTAGCTCCAGTTCCTTGTAGACACGGGCCGCCGTATTGGGGTTTATATCGTACTCGATGGCCAGCAAACGAACGGAGGGCAATTGATCACCGGGCCGCAGGTCGCCTGTTACCATTCTTTGCTTCAATGAATCCATAACCTGCAAATAGATGGGCTTACTCGACTCATACTTCATAGAAACCTCCCTTACTAGTGTACTAGTTGTATAGTACACTAGTAAGATGGTGTTGTCAATAGGTTCATAAAATTTTTTCTATTTTTTTGAATTTGTACTGGCGCTTTAACGGTATGTTATAATAAAATGTAAGAAAATTTTATATCGGGTGGTTTTTATGAAATACGGATTTGTTAAAGTAAGCGCTTGCATACCGGAGATGAGAGTTGCCGATATTCGATTTAATGTCGAAAGAATAAAAGAAAGTATGGATCTGTGTGAAAACAAGAAGATAAGAATCGCGGTATTTCCCGAGCTGAGTATAACCGGGTATACCTGCGGCGACTTGTTTTTGCAGGACGCATTAATAAAAGGTGCCAAAAAAGCTCTTCTGGAGCTAAAAGAATACACCGAAGGAAAACAAGGCGTCTATATCGTCGGCGTTCCTTTGGTAATCGATAACGCTTTATACGACTGCGGAGCGGTTCTTTTCGACGGACAAGTATTGGGTATCGTTCCGAAAACCGTTCTTTTGCCCGATGAGCGGCGCCGTTTCAAGTCGGCTGCGGATTTACCGGAAACAACCCTTTGGCTTGATGAGGAAGAGGTGCCGGTGGGGTCCGAGCTTTTATTCCAAGATACGTTGGTTGAAGGCTTGTGCTTCGGAGTGGAAATCGGAGAGGATTTCGGAGCTTTGGTTCCTCCTTCCGTGTACCATGCCGCGGCGGGAGCTTCGATTGTTTTCAATTTGTCAGCAAGCACCGAAGAAACCGGCATAAGAAGCAAACGGCTAAATCGAATCAAACAGCATTCGGAAAGATGTATTTTCGGTTATGTCTATACGTCTTCAGGTATCAACGAATCCACGACGGATGCGGTATATGGAGGCCACGGAATTATAGCGGAAAACGGAAGCATTTTAGCCGAATCTCAACGCTTTTCCTTTGATTCCCAATTGGTAATCTCGGAAATCGATACGGATATGATCCGGAACTTACGATTGAAAAACGCCGCCCTGTTCGACGGAATTATGACGGATGACTACTGTATCGTCCAATACGACGGAAGTCCGCTTTGCGATACGGTATTGACACGAAGGATCAATCCTTATCCTTTTATAGCGGAAGGTAAAGAGGAATTGGATGAACAGTGCAAAGAATTGTTGGATATTCAATCTTCGGCCATTGCCAAGAGGTTAAAGCATGCAGGCTTGAAAAAGGCCGTTTTAGGAGTATCCGGAGGTCTGGATTCGACATTGACCTTAATCGCCATCGTTAAGGCTATGGATAAATTACAGTATCCGAGAAAAAACATCATTGCCATAACCATGCCGGGATTCGGTACCACGGACAGAACTTACGATAACGCCGTTGCATTGATCAAAGCCTTTGGAGCAGACTTTAGAGAAATCAGCATAACCGAAGCATGCTTGCAGCATTTTAAAGATATCGGCCATGACCCGAGCATACACGATGCCGCTTATGAAAATGCCCAAGCCCGAGAACGCACCCAAATATTGATGGACATAGCCAATAAAGAAGGTGCGTTGCATGTCGGAACCGGAGATTTATCGGAATCCGCTTTAGGCTGGTGCACATACAACGGAGACCATATGTCCATGTATGTGGTGAATGCCGGTGTAACAAAGACCTTAATCAGGCACGTTGTAAAATGGGTAGGCGAGAACTTATACAAGGAAACGGAGGAGATTCTCAACGATATTTTGAGCACGCCCGTTTCTCCCGAGCTTTTGCCCAAAAACGCCGAAGGAAGTATCAGTCAAAAAACGGAGGATATCGTCGGGCCTTATGAGCTCCATGACTTCTTCTTGTACCATATGATCCAATACGGCTCTTCTCCCGACAAGATATATTATTTGGCTCGTCATGCTTTCCGAGATAAATATGACAAAGAAACCGTAAAGAAATGGCTGACCGTATTCTTAAAGAGATTCTTCTCGCAGCAATTCAAACGTTCCTGTTCTACGGACGGACCGAAGGTAGGAAGCATAAGCTTGTCTCCTAGAGGCGCTTGGATGATGCCTAGCGACGGTGCAGCCGATACATGGCTTGAGACTTTGGAATGATTATATGTAGATAATGAAGGGTATATGCTTTATCGTCGAAAGGCGCATAGCATATACCTTTTATATATCAAACAGACATCAGAGAGATCCGGCTTTTGGTGAATTGAAAAGTTAAATTCCACTTTGCGTAAGTAAATTCCACAGATTCTGAAACCGGGAGAAAACAATATTAATCCAGCAATAAAATAAGGTTTATTTTCAGTGACTTTTACTTATGAATAGT
>JAAYHZ010000218.1 GCA_012744235.1 Clostridiaceae bacterium | reverse complement strand
CCCGGAGTCGGAATCGAACCAACGACACGAGGATTTTCAGTCCTCTGCTCTACCGACTGAGCTATCCGGGCGAATCGCTTACCTTTGACAGTATACAAAAATACGAAAGAGAAGTCAACCGGAAATTTTTCTTTTATGAAGCTTGGTTGACGATGTTACGAAAGCTTTTCAACGATTTCTTTAAAATAATTTCCTCTTTCTTCAAAATTCTTAAACCGATCAAAGCTGGTGCTCGCAGGAGAAAGCAAAATCTCGTCACCGGGCTCCGAAATTTCATAGGAAAACCTTACGGCTTTTTCAAAATCATCGAAACGGTATATTTTCGGTCCTTCTATCCGGTTTTCTTCCATGTATCGTTTGACCGCATCCTCGATGGCTTGGGCCGTTTGTCCCGTCAGAATCAACACTTTAACCTTATTGCACAAATCCTCCGCTACAATGGAGTAGTCGTTCTTTTTGTCCTTTCCTCCGGCAATGAGAATCACTTTATTTTTAAATGTGGATAAAGTCGCTTTTGTCCTTGTGGGACTGCTGGCAATCGAATCGTTGTAAAAAGTTCGACCGTTTACGGTCCGAACCTCTTCTCTTCGATGCTCCACTCCTTTGAACGAATAAGCTACCGATTGAATACTGTTGATACAAACGTCATCTAAGACCGCACCGCATGCAGCCATATAGTTTTCGATATTGTGAATTCCGGGTAATCTTATACGATCCGCTTCAAGCAATACCATTCGGTTATGCATTTTATCGATCTTGCAAATAACTCCGTCCACATAGCAAATGCAGCTAACGCAGTCTTGGTGCTTACAAAAGCCTATGGCTTCGTTTTCATAATCTTCGTAGAACTCTTTTGTTATCTTGTTATCCAGATTAAGAACGGCTTTATCATTCTTTTTCTGATAACGTAATATATTTTTCTTGGCTTGTATATACTCATCAAAATCCTTATGAATATCCAAGTGGTTCGGTGTGATATTGGTTATGACGGCTACATTCGGGCTGACTTCCGTGGTCATCAACTGAAAACTGGATAATTCCAAAACGGCCATGTGATCCTCTTTTATTTTCGGAAGACAATTGAAAAGAGGAGTTCCTAAGTTTCCGCCTAACCAAACCTTATATCCTTCCGCCTCCAGCATCTTAGCGATAATGGTGGTTGTGGTGCTTTTCCCGTCGCTACCGGTAATGCCGAAGGTTTTACAAGGACAGAATTTTAAAAATTCATTTATCTCCGATGTGATTTTTGCACCGCGTTCTCTTTCGGCTATCAATTCCGGCAGATCCGGGCGCATGGAAGGCGTTTTGAATATCAAATCATACCCTTTGCAATAGGACATGTAATCGTGTCCTAAAAAAACGCGGTTTTTTCCGGGAATATGATACTTTTTATGCAGAGCTTCGTCTTCGTTTTTATCGAATAAATCCGGATAGATGTCATTTTCATAAAAGAAGTCCACCAAAGGACGATTGCTGATTCCCATCCCCAAAACGGCTATTTTTTTATTTTTCAATGAATATAAATAATGTTCAAAACGCTTCGTCATAAAGTACCTCGTAAAAATATTTCTTTACATTACCTCTTGAATAATTTAAATCTTTATTGTATAATCTGCTTGTTGATTTGCGAGAGTGGTGGAATTGGCAGACTCGCTAGATTCAGGTTCTAGTGCTCGCAAGGGCGTACGGGTTCGACTCCCGTCTCTCGCACCAATATATGAGGGCTTCGGATACAATCGAAGCCTTTTTTATTTCCCTTTTTATTCGAATTCCATCCATCATCGATCCTTCATCGCTGACCGGTTGTTGTCATCAAAATGCCGGTTTTATTTTCTATTGTTTTCTATATATTTATTCTTGATCTCTTCAATAAGTTTTTGATAAAGTGCAATTTCCGTCTCTAATTCTTTGATAATTTGATTTTTTACTTCAATGATTTCCAAGAGCTCTTCCCTGTTCATTTCCTCAAGTGTTTTCATATGTTATACCTCTTTTTTAGAAAAATAAAAGCGAGATGCACTCGTTTTTTGTCTAAATAACAATTCAGAGGAGCGTAATGCCCCTCTGAAAGTGATAAATTCTTTTTTTAGTTTTTGTTCTCTTCTTCGTCTGCAGTTACGAAGCTTAGGTTCAATCCCTGCAGCAAATCACCGATCTTGTTTTCCAATTCTTCTTTGTGTTCCAGCACCGCTTCGGGCATATCTTTAAAGTCTTTTCTTTCACGAGCGGGTTTCTTGAATTCACGTTTATATTCCGTGGATTCTTCGTCGATCATTTTCTTGTAATCCTTCGGCTTGTTCGCTGCTGCGCGAATATTTCTTTCAGCTCTTTCAAAACGATCGAATTTATCCGATTTATCGGTTTTTTCAACTTTTTCACTCTTTTCGAATCTTTCAGCGCGATCGGTTTTGTAATTCGCTTCATCACCTGCAAAATCTATATTATCGTTAATAATTTCTTGGGCATAAGGAGGTTCGATAGGACTTACTTCTTTAATGCTTAAACTGATCTTCTTGTTTTCGACATCATTTTCGATAATCTTGGCCTTCACATTCATTCCGACTGTAAGTACGTCTTCCACTTTATTGATTCGAACAGTGGATATCTGCGATATGTGTACCAGTCCGTCAACACCTTCGGCTATTTCTATAAATGCACCGAAAGGAACGATTCGAACAACCTTACCTTCCACAATTGTACCTACGGCATATTTTTGTTCAGCGTTATACCAAGGATTATCTTCTTCTTTGCGATAGCCTAAAGAAATCCTGTTCGCTTCTCTATCGAAATCCAAAACGAATACTTCCATCGCTTGGCCTTTTTTAACCACTTCGGAAGGATGATTAATCTTTGACCAAGACAGCTCGGAGATGTGAACCAAACCGTCAATACCGCCAATGTCTACGAATACACCAAAGTCAGTTATGCTTTTTACGATACCGTTGTATACTTTTCCTACTTCGATATTATCCCAAACTTCTTTTTCGACTCTTGCTTTTTCTTCTTCAATCAGAACTCTTGAGGAACCGACGACCTTTTTGCGTCTTTTGTTCAATTCAATAATTCTAATATCCAAATCGTTATTTACGTATTTGTTTAAGTTGCGAATAAACCTATCGCTAACTTGAGATGCAGGAATAAAGACTTCCTGTCCTTCGTATACGGCCAGCAAACCGCCTTTAATGACCTCTTTCACCTTAACGGTGACAACCTCTTGTTTTTTGTGGGCGTTTTCTATGAGCTTCCACTTTCTTTTATTATCCACTTTCTTCTTGGACAATAAAACGTTGCCTTCGCTTTCGTTCACACGTATGACAAGAACTTCAATTTCTTGTCCTTCTTTAATGTCCTTCTCCGGATCAAAGTCGCTGTCATCAGTATATTCACTGAAGGGTATGGTTCCGTCAATTTTGAAACCCATATCCACGTAAACTTCTTGTGCTTGGGTGTTATAACTGATTATCCTGCCTTTTACAACTTGACCGGTCCTCACTGTAACAAGGGAATCTTCGAGAGCTTCCTCAAAGAAATTCTTTTCACCGCTTTCTTTGCTCTCAGGAGTATCAACTACGCTTGCAGCCTCAACTGTTTCGATCCCCTGTTTGTTCAACTCTTCCATGCGTCCAATTACCTCCTTGATTACTTTATCAGGCGTTGATGCACCCGCAGTAATCCCAATATTTTTAATGTTTTCATTTATAATATCATGCGGAATATCATCCGCAGACTCAACAAGATATGTATGCACACATTCTCCTTTGCAAATATTAAACAGTTGTTGGGAATTTGCGCTGTGATGACTGCCGATTACCAACATCATATCAGCATTAGAGGCTATTTTGCGGGCATTCTCTTGTCTACCTATGGTAGTATTACATATTGTATCATAAAAATCAATGTTTTCGTACGTTTTATTTAAATAATTTTTTATTTCTTTATATAAGTTTACGTTATACGTGGTTTGCACCACGACAACGGCATTGTTCAAGCTCTCTTTAACATTTTGTGCGTCTTCCAAGCTGTTGATGATCACGGCGCTGTCACCGCACCATCCGTTTATGCCGATAACCTCAGGATGGTTAGCATCCCCGATAATAACGATTTTCCTCCCCTTGTTGTAATTTTCCACTGCCAAACGGTGAATTTTTTTCACAAAAGGACAGGTGGCATCGATTATATGAATTTGCTTTTCTTTTAATTCCGCTTCGGTTTTCTCCGGAATGCCGTGGGCACGAATAATCACTGTATCCCCCGGTTTAAGTTCATCAAGCCGGTTTACGGCATAAATCCCACGGTTCTCCAAATCCTTTATCGTCGTATTATTGTGAATGAGCTGGCCTAAGGTATGTATGGGTTTTTTTTGTTTTTCCGCTTCTTCCAATGCTTTTTTTACGGCGTTTTTGACACCGAAGCAAAATCCGGCATGCTCGGATACGATTATATTCATATAATATTCTCCTTAAGAGCATAAATTCGATCCATGATGTATCGAGCATTCTCTTTCAGTGCCGCTCCGTTGCCGTTCTCGTGGTTTTTCTCTCTTTCGATGGCGAACGGTTTACCGATAACGATATGCACCGTGCTAAAAGGACGATGATTCGGGGTAATGTATACGGGCAATATATTTACACCGGCTTTGTACGCAATAAAAGCCGCTCCGGATTTAGGCTTCAATTCTTCTCCGACATGTTGGTTTTGTCGGGTACCTTCCGGGAAAACACCGCAAATGTGGCCTTCATTCAAGATTTTCAAAGCTTTTCGCAGCGCAGACAAATCGGCCTTGCCTCTTTCAACGGGGAAGGCTCCGAGTTTTTCGAGAAATTTTCCAAAGAGAGGGTTCTTGAACAATTCTTTCTTTGCCATCCAATAGACCCATCTTTTTAATTTGACTTGGATAAACAGCAAATCCATGATACTGGTATGGTTTGCACACAATAGATAGGGCCGGTTATTATCGATATTTTCAAGTCCTTGAACTTTTACCCTGTATAACAAGCCGACGAAAATCGTCGCAAGTCCTTTGATAAAACGCCTCACTTACTGATTTACTCCGTCTCCTTTAATATGACTAAGAATTTTGCTTAATGTTTCTTCCACCGTCATAAAGGTGTTATCGACCAATATGGCATCATCCGCTTTTTTTAATGGAGCAAAAGCTCTTGTGCTGTCATTTTCATCGCGATATTTAATATCTTTTAATATTATATCATAATCGACATTTTTTTCGCCGCTTTCTTTCATTTCCAAGTATCTTCTTCTTGCTCTTTCCTCCGGTGTAGCCGTAATGAAAAATTTGAAAGGAGCATTCGGCAATACATAGGTTCCGATATCCCGACCGTCCATGATAACGGACATGTCTTTAGCAATTTCACGCTGCAGTTCTACCATCTTAAGACGTACGCTTTTAATGACGGCAACGTTTGACGCCGCTAAAGATACCTCGGGAGTTCTGATCTTGTGAGTAACGTCTTCGCCGTCCAAATACGTATGCTGCTTACCGTCAATGTAGCGAACTTGAATATCGATGTTTTTAATCATTTCGTCGATTTTTTCCGTATCCTTTATATCAATGTTTTCTCGGAGAGCTTTTAATCCGACGGCTCTGTACATCGCTCCGGTATCCAAGTAGAGAATATTGAGTTCGGAAGCCAACAATTTTGCTATCGTGCTTTTTCCTGCCCCGGCAGGTCCGTCAATGGCTATGGTGTATTTCATTCAATCTCCTTCAAGTAAAATCGTACTTTTACAATGATTCGATTTATTACGTATTGTATATAAATTTCAAATTTTTATACTGTCATATCACGCGATGACCGAGGCCGATGGCCACTTCATTCAAGTGCAGAAGACCGTTTCCTACGAAAATGGCATCCGTGATATGATCTTGGTAGCGCGCAATACCGATTTTCCCGCCGATATTCAAGCCGATTGCTTTCGGCATAATCTGGCTCAACGCTTCTCGGGTGGCACCTGCAACCGCCCCTTCTTCCGCATGAGAGGGACGAATCAGGTTTTCTCTCTTTGCGGCAACGACGGTTCTTTCGACAATCTTCATGACGGAATTTAAGAATTCCCCGCCGTATTCCGCCGCCGCACACAAAATACCTTCTTTTGCGTACCGTTCCTTTATGATATTTTCTTGTTCTCGGGTTTCGGATAAAGCCATTTCAATCGCTATTTTTGCCACCGTTTTGCTTCCGGGAACGCCGCCGCCTGAAATCCTGT
>JAAYHZ010000217.1 GCA_012744235.1 Clostridiaceae bacterium | reverse complement strand
TTTCGTTGTCCTCATCCACCGCTCGGGCATTCGTCCACCGAATGGCGAACAGAATCAGGGGTACCATGGATCCCGGTGTAACGGATCCTCCGTTGGGCAATTGAAAAAGCCTGATGTTGCTTAATACAAATGCCAAGGCGATCATTACCGCCGCTTCCGTTAACATTCTTACATTTTTCTTCATTGATTTATCTCCTTACCTTGTATATTCAGAGATAACATCCGAAAAAATAAACCCTTTGTTTTCCGGGAAAGCGAAAACAAAGGGTTGTAGCCTTGCCTCTCCCTACGCCGGTATTATCCGGATCAGGTCAGCGGGTCGGAACGCTTTTTTTGTTCCCTCTCAGCCATCGTTCGGCTCCCCGGATGCATCCTGTAGCTTTGAATATACATGAAATCATTTTTCTTGTCAATTCCAAATCGAAAAAGGTTCCGTATTACAATTCACCCTGTTGATCCAAAAATTCGATAATGCTTTTGACTCCTTCGATATTTGTGTCCATGGTGATTGTTCCTAAAATCGAGAAGCCCTGTATAATGTCTTTTCGTATGTATTCTTTGATCTTGCTCATTTCAAACAAGATGCGGTCCACGGGTACCGATCGTCTGTAATGATAATCCCTCAAGTATACTCCCAAATTGACGGGTTTATCCGGAAATGATTTACGAAGTCTTTCCATATACATGTCCAGATTGTACAAGTCCTCCGACTTCCACACCCAAAAATGAACCACATCGGCAAATTGATTGAAGTCCTTTCGTTTGCCTTCGATAATCTCCAATTCATGGGCGTAATATACCAGCCAAAGCTTTAGTCCTGCATCCTTGACAACTTGGTATACCGGAAAATATTCTTCGGCGGTCATACCGTAACGCTCGCACAAGCCCAGCAAATCGTCATGGATGACACCGGTGATATTGGGAAATTCCTTTTTCAACTGCGCCACGTTTTTCGCTTCCTCCAAAACCTTATCCAAGCTGCCGTCTACGTAACAATCGATGGCGTTGGAATATCGACCGGGAACCGGATCCAAAAAACGCACCTTCCACTTGGATATATCGCATACCACGTCGTTTAAGTGGGTCAACCGACTTAAGCTCCACGAGTCGTTCGGATGAAACAGAAAAACCGCCTTGCTCATTTTCATCAATCTGCACCCGTCGCCTACCCCCAGCACCGAAGGCGGAACCCCCGGATCAAACCCTTGGCCCTCCCATACATAACCGTAATCACGCAAATTCATTTCGATCCCTTCCTTTGCCTTGTGATTTTTTTACGAATAAGTCCAATGATCCCGTATATATGGCATGCTAACATAACGAAAAAATCACGTCAATTGACAGCCGAAAGGATCGGAGCTCTTGATAAAAAACATATGTTCGGGTATAATATGCGTACAAATATTCGGAGAGAATGGTTATGGATAAGAGGATTATTTTTCATATCGACTGCAATTCGGCCTTTTTGTCTTGGGAAGCGGTACATCGTTTGCAGCACGGGCATTCTTTGGATTTGCGCACCGTTCCGTCGGCCGTCGGCGGCAGCGTAAAGCAGCGCCGCGGTATCATATTGGCTCGGTCCATCCCTGCGAAAAAACTCGGCATTCGAACCGGCCAAACGGTTTTCGAAGCGTTGTCCAAATGTCCGGAGCTGATTCTCGTTCCTCCGGACTATGCTTTGTACGTCCAATGCTCGAACGCATTGATAACTTTATTGAAAGAATATTCGCCTTTGGTGGAGCGGTACAGCGTGGACGAGTGTTTTATGGACCTTTCCGGCTATGGAATCGACGGCGACGAAAGCGTTGATTTGGCGATGCGGATCAAGCAGCGTGTGAAAGAAGAATTGGGATTTACCGTCAATATCGGCATCTCGATAAACAAATTGTTGGCCAAAATGGCATCGGAATTTGAAAAGCCCGATAAAGTCCACACCTTATTCCCCGAGGAAATGCCGGAAAAGATGTGGCCTTTGCCCGTATGCGAAATGTTTATGGTAGGCGTACGCACTTGCCTGAAGCTGTATAAGTACGGCATTATCACCATCGGACAATTGGCAAAAACGGACAAGGAGCTCTTAAAGGTGTATTTTAAATCTTACGGCAATGTTCTTTGGGAGTATGCCAACGGCATTGACTATTCGGAGGTCCGTCCCGACCGACGAGACATCAAAGGAATCGGGAATTCCACCACCACCTCTTTCGATGTGACGGATTATGAAACGGCAAAGCTTTTTTTGTTGTCTCTCAGCGAAATGGTGGGCATGCGCTTGCGGATGGAAAACGTAAAAGCCCAAGTCATCTGCGTCCATTTGAGGAACTCCCTTTTTCATTCCTGGTCGCATCAACACAAGATACCGATTCCCACCAACGCCACCAACGATATTTACCAAGAAGCCTGCCGTTTGTTTTTGGAAATGTGGAACGGCCAGCCTCTGCGCGCCTTGGGCGTGCGAACGGATTGCTTATCCGACGGGAACTTTACCCAGCTTTCCATTACGGATCAGAATAAATTCGACAAGATTTCCGAGCTGGATAAAAGCGTCGACTATATCCGCACCCGATACGGAAACGATGCGGTGAAAAGAGGCGTATTTCTCCATTCCGGCGTAGCCCATATCAACGGAGGTGTGCACGACGACTACCCCATGATGTCGAGTTTGTTGTAGAAGAAACTTCGGTTGCATATCTTTTTTTATTAAAGTATATTGAAAATAGCAAGAAAGGGTCAAAAGGAGGTATTTTACCATGTGCGGCAGATATGTATTTTTTACGCCCGACGAATACGAAGAGTACAGAGAAATATTAAGAAGAATCGCCAAAAGCTTAAAGGCCGGTATCGGTATTTTGGATAAGCCCGAAAATCCCCATCCCGGAGGAGAGATTTTCCCCGGTACCTTTGCACCGGTG